>NZ_JADNLF010000005.1:0-273618 GCF_015555825.1 Bacteroides clarus
CCCGACCACGGGCATCAGATGGTGGACGATTTGAAGAAGAAAACCAATCCGGGCTACTCCTGCATCGGTCGTCTGAGGGGATTGGCGGAACTGAGGGGACTGGAAATGGGTATTGCCAAATCATTATATAACAATAATCATTAGGAATATTGGGTAGATTTACAAGCTGATAAAAAGTACTAAATCTACCCGTTTCCACTTTAAAGAAAGAGACATTTCTATTTACCTTTAACAACATATTTCCACATACAAAAATATATTTCAGCCATATTATCCTATACCAACTACTTCTTTGTAGTTATTCCGTATCCGAATATCTATTGAAACATACAAAACAGCAACCATGAAAAAAGTTATACTATCAATTATAGCAATACTTATAAACGTAGCATTTGTACAAGCTATCGGTCCAAACGTATGGGGGAAAAATATACTTCAGAAAATTAAATATGAAATATCCCAAGAATCACCGAGATATATACCGGCATACAAAGCATTACGCGATTTTTGTGACGCAGAAATAGAACGAGCACCCTACTCTGTAATGGACAAGAAGTTAGTTCCGCCAAGTGGCAACAAGCATGATTATATAAGCATAGGACGCTATTGGTGGCCTGACCCTACTAAACCCGACGGTTTACCTTATATCCGTAGAGACGGTCAGAGTAACCCCGAACGGAAACAGTTAGATCGTGAACGCATGGGAGACATGATGGATGCAGTAGCAAAACTCGCATTGATGTATTACTACAGCGACGAAGAGAAATATGCTCAAAAAGCCGTCCATTTATTACGGGTATGGTTCTTGAACGAAGATACGAAAATGAGCCCTAATATGCAATTCGGACAATACGTACCAGGGCATAATAACAACAAGGGACGTGCAGAAGGAGTACTTGATACTTACGGTATGGTAAAAATGCTCTCAGGAGTGACTTATCTGCAATCATCTCCATCACTAACAACCACCGATTTAAAAGGATTAAAAAAATGGTTCAATAACTATTTAGACTGGATACTTACCAGTGAACAAGGTATAGCCGAAAGATATGCAACAAACAACCACGCCATTGCCTACGATGTACAAGTAGTGGCATTTGCACAATTCACGGGACGCAACGAGCTCGCGCAAGAAGTTATTAACAATTTCTTATCCAAAAGAATTTTTAAGCAGGTAAAGAAAGATGGTTCACAACCGAAAGAACTAGCTCGTCAAACCGGATTCGGTTACTCCAATTACAACATCGAGCATATGCTTGATATGTGTATGTTAGCCGGAGAAACAGGGAAGCAAATGTATAATGAAAATAATGGGGAGAAATGCTCCATTAACGGAAGTATTGAGTACATGAGTCAATATTTAGGAAAACCTAAAAGTAAATTTCCTTATCAACAAATCAAAGAGTGGAACAGTGTACAGAATAATTTGGCATGGATACTACAACGTAGTACTCTTTTGAAATCTAACACCATCTACAAAGAAATGTTTTACAAATTCAATACTAGCAAATTAACAGATTATCAACGGCTGATATATACTTATTAACATGATAAAAACAGATATCAATCTTACTCCCCAAGCTTTAAAGAGTGATTTAAATCATTTTTGGAATTTGTCCGCACAAAAAATATATTCGATCGAAAAATCATTTAACAATGGACAAGGCAGCCCTGTATATACTACAAAAGGGCAATATGTCACAAAAGGCTGGACTGAGTGGACACAAGGTTTTCAATATGGCTCCGCCCTATTGCAGTTCGATGCCACAGACGAACAAGAGTTCCTTGAAATAGGACGAAAAAACACAATAGAGAGAATGGCTCCTCACATAAGTCATATCGGAGTACACGATCACGGTTTCAACAACCTCAGTACTTACGGCAATTTATTACGCCTCATGCAGGAAGGCCGCATCGAAAACAACAAATGGGAATATGATTTTTATAAACTTGCCATAAAAATATCAGGTAGCGTACAAGCAGCACGTTGGACAGATATCAGCAATGGAAATGGATACATCTATTCGTTTAATGGTCCACACTCCCTCTTTGTCGATACACTTCGTTCATGTAGAATACTAGTGCTGGCACACAAGTTAAAACATTATTTACAAGGCGAAGGAGATATACGAATATCTCTATTGGAGAGAGCCTGCAAGCATATACTAACCACAGCACATTATTCTGTTTTCTATGGAGAAGGCAGAGATAATTATGATGAATGGGGGCGTACAGCACACGAAATTATCTTCAATATCAATGATGGCAATTATCGTTGCCCCAACTCTCAGCAAGGTTACTCGGGCTTCACAACTTGGACACGCGGATTGGCATGGGCAATGGTAGGTTTCTCCGAAGAATTAGAAGCTTTTGCCACTATCCCTGATGAAGAATTTCAATCAACGGGGGGACGAACTACAATCATATCCAGTATGGAAAAAGCAGCCTGTGCCGTATGTGACTTCTACATTAAAAATACTCCTACAGATGGGATTCCTTATTGGGACACTGGTGCCCCTAACTTATGGAAGATAGGAAATTACCTACAAGAACCATCCAACCCGTATAATTCCTTCGAACCAATAGACTCATCAGCAGCAGCTATTGGAGCGCAAGGATTGATGCGCTTAGGAAAATATTTAAACAATGACTATTATTTTAAAACCGGATTGACTGTGCTCAAAGCATTACTTAATGAACCTTACCTAAGTAGCAATCCCAATCATCAGGGGCTATTGTTACACTCCATATACCATCGTCCAAATAACTGGGACTATATCCCTCAAAACGCCCAAATCCCTAATGGAGAGTCTTCCATGTGGGGAGACTATCATATTAGGGAAGCAGCCCTATATGTAACACGCCTAATTAATAATTCAACCTATTATACTTTTTTTAATGGGTACTAAATTATAATATACATGATAAAACAATTATTTGAAAAAGGAAATATCGGGCATAAAATAACCCGCAACCGATTTGTAGCCCAACCGATGGAAGGGAATTGTGCCGATAAAGGCGGCAGCGTTTCTCAACTCACTATCAACAAATATAAGAATCTAGCAGAAGGAAATTGGGGGATAATTATAGTAGAAGCACTTTCCGTCACTCCCACTTCACTCGCTAGAAAAAATGCCTTAGTATTAAATGAAAAGAATTTGGACGGATTTAAAAAGTTGGTAAATGAAATAAAACTCATCAATCCGGAAGCTTTAATTCTCTTCCAAATAACTCATTCCGGGTCGATAAGTAATCCTAATTTTTCAGAACAAGTAGCAATATCTCCACTTTCAGAAGGTCGCTTACTCAGTACTGACGAAATAGAAAAAATAAAAGAGGGATTTGTAAAATGTGCTCGTTTGGCCGAAGAAGCAGGAGCTGACGGTATTGATTACAAAAGTTGCCACGGCTATTTGGGGGCGGAAATATTACGCCCTATGAATATCCGCAACGACAAATGGGGTGGTTCTTGGGAAAATAGGACACGTTTCTTGCGTGAAGGTATTGAAGAAATATCTGCCAACAGAAAAAGAAATGATTTTCTTATAGGATGCCGAATCTCTATGTACGAAGGTATGAGAGGATGTGAAGGAACTTCTGCTCCAGAGGAACTGATAGAAGACTTAAGCGAACAAATAGCTCTGTTACAATTATTAAATAAACTGAAAATGGATTATGTCAACATATCAGCGGGCATACCTGCCAAGACCCCCACACTAACACGCCCTGTTCAAAGTGCCGCACTAATGTATTTGCACCACCTGCGTTATACACAATTCGCCAAGCAAACTTTAAGTAATACCAATATGAAAGTCATTGGTTCTGCATATTCCATTTTGCGGGAAGATGCTTTTAAGGTAGCAGAAGAAATGCTCAGCAAGCACTATACCGATTTTGTCGGCTGGGGTAGACAGACCTTGGCAGACCCATTAATGCCTAAAAAATTGGAGTATGGAGAGAGTATCAACTTCTGTACTGCATGCTCCGGATGCTCCAAAATGATGATAAAACAAATCAATGTCGGTTGTATAATGTTTGACGAACATTACAAAAGATATTGGAAAGAGAATTTATAAAAAATAAAGTATGAAACAAGTAGCATTAGTAACCGGGGGAACCCGTGGAATAGGTAAAGGCATAGCTATAGAATTAGCTAAAGCCGGTTTCAACCTTGCCATTAACGGAGTCAGAGAAGAACAACTAATAATACCTGTTCTTGAAGAACTCAAAAAGATAGGAACTGATGTCATATATTGTCAAGGAGACATATCTTCCTCTACAGATAGAAAACATATACTTGATTGTGTAGAAAATCATTTCGGGAAGTTAAATGTCCTCATAAACAATGGTGGCATTGCCCCCAAAGTACGTAGTGATTTATTAGAAACTACCGAAGAAAGCTTCGAGCAACTTATTCAAACTAATTTACAAGGGACTTATTTCTTGACACAACAAGCTGCCCGTCGAATGATACGCCAAGTTTCAGAGGTCTCCGACTATAGAGGGTGCATCATCACTATTTCATCCATATCATCACATGTAGCCTCAATAAATCGAGGAGAATATTGTATAGCCAAAGCAGGCCTTTCAATGATGACTAAACTTTTTGCCACACGCATGGGAGAATATGGCATTCCTGTTTACGAAGTACAACCTGGCATCATTGCTACTGACATGACAGCCAAAGTGAAAGAAAAATACGATGCATTATTTGCTAACGGCATTACCATTGAGAATCGATGGGGATACCCGGAGGACGTAGCCAAAGCAGTTGCCACTCTTGCTAAAGGAGAAATACCATATGCCACTGGTCAAGTATTGACCATTGATGGCGGACTTACTATTG
Organism: Bacteroides clarus; assembly: GCF_015555825.1. NCBI lineage: Bacteria > Pseudomonadati > Bacteroidota > Bacteroidia > Bacteroidales > Bacteroidaceae > Bacteroides > Bacteroides clarus. The sequence goes on from NZ_JADNLF010000005.1 coordinate 4,847, forward strand.
AACGATTATAAATCTGAAAGTACTTAAATACAATGTGACTCCTCACTAATTAAGAGGGTAGCAGAAATTAGATAAATAAAGGGCACTGTCCACAATTTTGGGCACTGTCCATAATTTTGTGTAAATGTAAACGGGATTCAGTTATAAGTTCTCTTATATCTGAATTCTGTTTTCAAAAATAAGCATAAATTGGTTCATAATCAATCCCCAGTTAGTAATCGGCATCGTCCATTTCTTCTCAATCTCCGTCAGAGAAAGGTATACCATTTTCTTCACAGCATCATCCGAAGGGAATGAAAGCTTTGATTTAGTGTACTTTCTTATTTTCCCATTCAGATTTTCAATAAGGTTTGTAGTGTAGATTATTTTCCTGATTTCCAATGGGAACTGGAAGAAAACAGTCAGGTCATCCCAGTTATTCCTCCATGAGAGGATGGCATAAGGGTACTTTCCACCCCATTTCTTTTCCTAATTATCCAGTTCCGTAGCGGCAACCCCCTTATTGGGCGCGTTATAGATGTTCTTCATATCGGCCGTAAACTCTTTCTTGTCCTTGTAAACGACATATTTACAGGAGTTCCTAATCTGATGTACGACACATATTTGCGTGGAAGACTGAGGAAATACGGTACGTATGGTGTCGGCAAATCCGTTCAGGTTGTCAGTGCAGGTAATCAGTATGTCCTGCACTCCGCGAGCCTTCAAATCAGTCAGGACACCCATCCAGAATGAAGAACTCTCCGACTTTCCCACCCACATGCCAAGAACTTCCTTCAAGCCGTTCTGTTTCAGACCGACACAAAGATAAACAGTCTTGTTGATGATCTTTCCGCTGTCGCGAACCTTGAAGACAATACCGTCCATCCAAACTATGAGATAGACCGGATCCAAAGGGCGGCTCTGCCATTCCTGAGCAGCTTGATTGACTTTGTTCGTTATGATGGAAATGGCTGATGTGGACAGTTCTATTTCATAAATTTCACGCATTTCCTCTTCAATGTCAGACACGCTCATTCCTTTGGCATATAGGGAGATAACAAGTTTTTCTATGGAAATGTTTGGGAACAACTATGGGCTCGAATTGGCCGTTACGGTCACGGGGAATAGGTATGATCGCTTCACCGTGTTCGGTTTGGATTTTCTTGGAGTAGCTGCCGTTACGGGAATTACCGCTATTATGACCGGAAACCCAATTCTTCTCATAACCCAGATGAGTATCCATCTCACCTTCAAGCATTTTCTCTAATACCTGCGCGTGTAGCTGCTTCAGAAACTTGCTGACATCAGCTTCTGTTTTGAACTGACTAAGGAACTCCTTACTTAATACCTCATCAGGCACTACATGATTCTTCTCTTTCATAATCTTCGTCATTTTGCAAAGCTATTAAATAAAAAACTACGGAACTCATTCTGAATCCCGTAGTTTACATTTACACAAAATATTTTATAGTGCCATATTTTATAATGCCGAACTTATCTATCTTTTATGGTAAAATTACTCTATTACCCAAATATTCCTGAACTCGTAAGCAGTACCATGTTCCTGAAGATAGATAGGTCCAACAGGTCCTAAAGGAGTACGCCCACCGGCTGCCCCTTTAATAATATCTAATTCATAATCTTCATAAATGGGCATACCGTTTAAACTCATAGACACACGAGCATTTGCAATTTTTTCACCCTTTCCATTAAAGCGTGCCGCTTTATACTGAATATCCATAGTCTGCCATACCATCGGAGGTAATGAGTAATTAAACTCCGGTTCTTTAGCATTTACGAGATTTCCAAATGCCCCGCAAGGAGCCCCTTTACCTTGTCCCCATGAATCCTTAATATTAAATTCATAACGACTCTGCATATACACTCCCCCATTTGTCACCTCACCTAATAAACGAAACTCCAAATGCAAATGCTTAATATCACCATAATCTTTCTTAGAAATAATAGACTGATTTCCTGGAATCATACGAATATTTCCTGCCGGAGTAAGTTCAACTGATTGATCTGCATCAAAACTCCACTTCAGCCATTCTTTCTTTTTCAAACCTCCCCAAGCTCTCAAATCATTACCGTCAAACAATATCTCTGCACCTTCCGGAGCTGGCATATTTAAAGTAGGAGACTTGCGAATAACGGGACTACCTAAAAAATCCAATCCTTCTCCTTTTATCTTTAACAAACCTTTCTCAATAATAGCAGTAAATCCTTGTTCATTAGAAAATGATATATTTTTCCCATCCACTGTTCCTACTAAAATATAATCTGGTATAACATTGGCATAAGGTTTTTTAGACACATTCAACTTATATTCCTTTGTCGATTTATCAATATAAGACTGAGCTAGGCAATTTATTTTATCATCTAACCATTCCCCAATAAATCTGTCAGGGGTTTCGCCTGAGCCTTCTGGGTTCAATCCAAAATCTTGAATACGAATATTCCTAAAACGCACTTCCATCTTCTTGTACTTTTTCAACCAGTGTACCTGTAGACCAATAAACCCATTCGGTGTCATATAGTCAACCATTGAGGAAGCAAGCACCCCATTTATATAAGTACGAATACCATCTTTGTGAGCTTCAATACGCCCTTTATTCCATTTACCAGGAATAAAAGCAGCACGTGCTTTCGGATTTTCAGTCAAATTATTCAACCAACCGCGACGCTTTTCATCATAAACTCCCCCTGTCCAACTTCTCGGTTCTTTTCCTGCAGGAATAACACTCCCCTTTTCGTCCAAGTTATGAGGATAAGCAACATATTTATTTGTTTTATCCGGATCTATTTCAAACTGATAACCGCGTACTAATCCATCTGCAAAAATAGATCTAAAAGCTACACCGCTATTCAAATCTTCTTCACATAAAAATTCAAACTCCAAATTAAAGTTTCCATATTCTTTCTCAGTACAAAGAAATGTATTGTAGTTTTCTCCACCTTTAGAAGTGGTCCCTATAATAGTACCTCTTTCCACTCGAAAAGTAGCCTTACCACCTAGAATTTTCCACCCATTCAAAGTCTTACCATCAAAGAGATTTGTCCACTGGGCTTCCTTGGCACTTATACTTCCCAAGGAAGAACACAATAACACCAATAATACTATTTGTTTCATCATTTTTTTTGATATTAGTTTTCCTTAGCAATATATTTCATTAGTTTTCCTTTTGAAGAAGGAGCAAGAATTCCATCATAGGGTTGTTCTTCCATCAGTTCTATTCTTGTACCATCAATCATATAATAATTAATTTGAAGTTTTTTATTGATACCTGCCTTAGGCGGAGTAGGAACTTTCACACCTTCCGGTTGTTGTCTCGAATCAAGAATAGCTTTAGTCTTATAAATATCCTGAACTTCCAAGCATATATGATTCATTGAGCCCATACGTTCCCAACTAGGTTTTTCATCATACAACATTAATTCCACAGTCTCATACCCTTCGGGAACCTGAAGATGTACCCAACTTACCTTTTTAGGATTACCACCTCCACGCCAAACTTCCTTAAAGCCCAATACATCACAATAAAAAGACAATGCTTTGTCAACATCCGGTACCATAAATCCAACATGACTCATATGAGTGGATATTCTATTTTTGGACAAATCAAGGCCACACCTATCAGCCATTTTACCTTCCTTTCCATACTGAACTATTTCACAAATAGTTCCATTAGGGTCGGTGACAAAATAATTATAATTTCCAGTTCTTCCAACAGGGGTGTGATCGGGTACTTTGTATCCCTTTGATTTCAGATAAACTCTCATGGCTTCTGCATCAGTTGTTTCAACAGCAAAATGATATATACGACTACTATTTGCCGTGCGCTCAGGAAAAATTTCAATGAATTGCCTTTCGTTTACTTTAAAAACGGATAATGATACTTTCCCATCTTTTTCCAAAGTTACAGTTTCATCATATCCCATAAAGTCTCTCAAATAGCTACGGGTATGATCCAAGTCTTTAGTGTAGAACCCGATATGAGCAACACCTATAATAGGAGGACGTTGAGGAATATCTCCTTCTGCTTTTACCATACTACATATACTAAACAGTATACCAATCAATGCAAAAAATTTAGTTTTCATAACACTCACTATATTTTTTAATTATTAAATTCATTCTTTATTGCTTCACGAACTTTTCTGATAAATTCAGGTACCAAAGTGTACGGATCATAGGGCCGCCCAGGTACTGACAGTGTTTCAATAGACAAATAACCGGAATATCCCACCTTACGAACCATTTTCATAATCCGCTTCAGATCTATAGGAACCATATTCTCCTTTCCCTTGACACTTTCTTTTATTTGCCAATTAATAACATAAGGCAAACACATTTCCATATCTTTATAAGGATTATCCGTATGGAAATAACCTGTATCTAAAATCAAGCCAAACCAGGGATGATTTACAGCCTCCAATACCTTTACTGTTTGTTCGCCTGTAGCAAGCATATCGCCATGATTTTGTACACCTATTATAACTCCTTTACTTTTACCATATTCAGCCACTTCTTTAAAACAGGGAATCATCCATGAAGCCACTTCATCCCATCTACCTTCGTACCCTATTGGTACAAGCCCTGAAAATATGCGAAGTACAGGCGCACCTAATTTTGAGGCTACATCAATCCAATCTTTAACCCGTTCAACATCCTTACGACGAGCCTCTATATCAGGGTTAGCGAAATTATTCGTTACCCCCGTACCAGCGATATCAACACCTCTACGGAAAGCATATCTTTTCACTTCATAAATATAATCATCAACAGGAACGTTCGGATAACCAACAAAAAAATATCCTGTAGCATCCAATGCTTCTATATCATTAGCAGAACAAAAGTCAATTAAATCAAAAAGCGTCATCGGATCTCTAGTACGCCCTTTAATATAGTCATTTAAACTCTTAGTAAATGAATAGGCATTAAGAGCTACTTTCACACGAGACTCCGACACGTCAAACTTTTTAAAATGTTCTACGGATGCCCCAACAGGAATTTTGTTTTTAGCCACATTAATTGATTTACGTTCTCCCTGCGCGAAGTTATTACCTGCTACAAATAACAACGTAACTAACATCAGGAATAGCTTGTCTCTTATCATAAATATCTACATTAACATATAATATATTCTCCATCAAGCTCACATGGCCGAACAGATTGCCTGCCTTACTTCTGCGATAAATTGAGGTACTATTTCATAAGGATTGTATTTACGTGTACCTGTGTTTAAAGTTTCTACAGGCAAATATCCCCGATAGTTATGCTTAAGCACGATTTGCATTATTTTATCCAAATCGATTTTCTCTGTCAAATTCCAGCCAAACACACTTTCTTTTAGTTGCCAACCTACCACGTAAGGCATAAGCTTATTCATGTCTTCATATGGATCCTCGCTCATCAAGTTTCCAGTATCAAGAATAACTCCCACCCATGGCGACCCAACCATTTCTATTAATTCGATAGTTTCGTCCGCTGTTCTCAGCATATCCGCATGATGCTGTACACCTAATATCACTCCATATTTTTGGGCATGTAACGCGCATATTTTCAAACAATCCACTATCTGCCGGATAATCATTGGACGTGAGCTCTCTTCATACCCTTCTGGTGGAGTACCGGAAAATACCCGTAATACTTCAATACCCATTTTTGCAGCTGCTTCAATCCAATTCTTCACTAACTGAATAAAATAGGCTCTTTTAACTGGATCAGAAATAGCAAAATCATTCCACACACCCGTTCCAGATAGACAAACATTCCTTTTACGAGCATACTTTTTTATCTCAAACAGGTATTCATCATCAGGAACTTCCGGATATCCAACAAAATAGTAAGCGGTTAAATCCAACGCCTTAATATCATGTAGTGCACAAAAATCAATAAGATCAAAAACTGACAAGCCGTCCCCCACCCCCTTTACATAATCTATCAATTCATCATTGAAAGAGAAAGCATTTAGTGCAACCTCAACTTGTGCCTGTTCTATTTTATAGTTCTTTCTCAAGTCAAATCTTGGAAGTACCTCTTTTAAAGATTGAATATTCTCTACCCTTCTCTCTATTTTTGTATCAGTTTCTATACGCATACAACATTATATTTAGAAAAAAATGCTTTTACATTTTGTAATGCAGCTTTCAACTGTTCAGGAGTTGTTTCTCCACCAAATTGCCCACCAGAACTCATATGAGGCTCCAAAGTGACAAAACCGGAATAACTGGAAGTCACTAACTCTTTTATCAATTGCTCAATCTGCCCATCACCTTCGCCAGGGAGACTGCCAATGTCTGTACTTCCCAACTTCCAATCTTTAATATGTATATGTGTTACATACGGTTTCATTAACGGCCAACACACTTCTACATTATTCACTATATCACCGCCCCATACAAAATTTGCAGGATCATAAGCTAAAGAAAGTTTATCAGAATTTACAGAACGAGCAATATCAACACAATTTTCAGCACTATATCCAAAAATACGTGACTCGTTTTCGTGTACCATTCTCACATTACTTTCCTTTAAATATTCAGCTTTAATGGTCATACGCTCCATCACCTCTTCTCTATACTTATTTATATCTTCTCCTTGAGGCGCATAATAACTAAATACTCTGACCAGTTCTGTATTTAAGAAAGAAGCTACGTCAACAGCGTGCTTAAATCTATCGAAATGAGGACTGAAAGGCTGACTTATACCATATTTCCCTATCGGAGAAGCAATGGCACTAACGCCAATACCCCTGTCCGATAACATTTGTTTAACTTGTAGTAACTTTTCTTTTGAAATATTCAGTACATTCATTCCATCTATAAAACGCAATTCAATATAATTGAGTCCAACAGACTGAAAAAAGTCTAATTGCTGTTCAAAGTTCACATAAACCTCGTCTGCAAATCCGCTTAAATTTATCATAATATCAGAATTTTGTAAAATAAGTAGGTGCCACCCTAACTAAATAATAAACCACACTAATCAATGTAATAGCAATAGCTGCAATCATCCCTGTATTCCACCAAAAACGTTTGCTACCACGTACCATATCCGAACTCATATATTTTTCACTATTATTCAATAAGAAAAAGCCAATATATGCAACAGGCAACAATATCAATGCTATTGCAGAAGTAGGGATAGCAATCCAAGTGCCCATTTTACTCCATAGAATTGCGCCCAAAATTCCTGGGACAGGTACCAAGGTCGCCAATTTATATTTCCAACCTTCTTCTGGCAACTTAAAAATTTCACAAATAGCAAAGCCACAAACTACCATATGAAGAATGATAGCATTGATTGACATACCGATAATCCCTAAACCAAAAATCAAACGTGATACCAAAGCTGGCAGTCCAGCAGCTTCTAACATACTGGCTGCTTTAATAGGCGATATAGAAGATTCTCCAGGTTCTAAAGTGATAGTAGCACCTGCGGCAATAATCATCAATGAAGTGGCGATAGTATATGGTATTAACATTCCCGTAATCATATCAAATTTAGCCAAACCTGAATATTCTCTCGTCCAACCTTTTTTCAAGAACGAATAACCAAAAAGAAAAGTCATATTAATACCCACAGCTGCACTTAACGATGCAATAAAAATCTGAATACCTTGCGTATCATTCGGAATATTTAAATGGAAGCCACCATCCATTGAGAAAGGCAAAAAGCCTCTTCCTACTGCAGACCAATCAATGCCATCTCCACTGAAGCTACATACTACCACTACTATAACAAATGAGAAAATAATAAACCAAACAATACCTTTAATTATATTCTCAAAAATTTTAATCCCTTTGCTACCACTATTGTAGTTCCATACAATACGACACGCTAAACATAGCACAACTACAGCAATACCAAGTAATGCGAATGTTTGTGCAGATGAACCTTCTTCGAGTTGGAAGCCACCAAAAGCCTGTACTAAATCCAATGTCATTCCCGAAGCCAATGAGTATTGCGGAAAATGCCATATCATAGTTGCTACTAAAGTACATATGGCCCAAGCCCAAGCGACTATCGGACTTACATACTTTTTCATTGCATAAAAAGGCCTTTCCCCCCTACACATTGTCTGATGTGCTAAAGCTGACAACATGATAACCCCAATAAGCATAGCAATCGGCTGTACCCACAACAATTGATACTTAACACAAGCACCTGAAAATAAAGAGGCCATAGCACTTCCACCACCGAGCGTCATTGCACTTTGCATCCACCCTGGCCCCGATTTCGAAAAATACCACTTAGTACGTGCCCAAACGCCCTTATGCTTTAAATCACGCAACTCCGCTACTTCTTTTTTCACCAAATCAGACTTTCCTTCCAATGAATTATAGACAGCAGAAATCTCATCACTAGTCATTGCTTCATATATGCGTCTTTTATCTTCCATAATTCACTTTTTAAAGAATTGATACCTCTACTTCCGCACCCTTTCTTTCGGCAGAAACATAACTTGCATACAAAGTAGCCACTGTATCAGCTGCCAACTTGCTATTACTTTCTATTTCGCTTCCATAAGCCGCAGCATTATAAAAAGCATTCAGCTCATGTTGATACCCCAAAAACCAGCCCTCATCAGGAGATATTTGCGACCACCCCTGTTTGGTTTCTGTTTTTTCTACAACATATACATCATTATAAAATTTCTCATCTGGCGTATAAGTTTCCATTGTATTATTGTGACTCATATTACACAAGGTACGATGATTGTTTGCATTTACACGAATCCAATTATTAGTACCCCCTAAACTAAGCTCATTTGCTACAATGTCAGCAATTGTTCCATCTTCAAACTCAATATGAATAATACCAAAATCCTCTACATCTTTATAATGAGTTTTCAAATATCCTTGATCATCAAAATTTGGCAAACGAGTTATAGAATGCACACGTGCAGAAACAGTTTTGGGACGAATAGGCATACCAAAACGAGTTCTTCCTTCTACATGTTTAAAATAAATCACAGCTGTCAATGGATGACATCCTTTCCCTATTAAAGACCCACCACCAGAAAAGCGCCATTCACCATAAGCTAATGAATGTGAACCTGAGTGTGACTGTTCTCCATTCATCCATAATATTTGAGCTTTCGATTTTTCGATAATTTCACGTTCTTTCTGAACAGGAGGAGCATATACCCAATTCTCAGCATACATAATACGCCCTTCACTATTTTTTTCTGCATCCAACATTCTTTTTACACTTTCTACTGTGTGTTTTAGCCCCTCTTCACGAGAAAATGTTTTCCCACTAAATTCTTTTGTTCCATCTCCAAAATAACCGGTAAACGGTTTTTCTACTATCACATTCTTGTTCTTTGCAAGAGCAGCAATAACAATTTCCTCATGAGTTACAGGAGGTGTGCACACATGAATTACATCCGATGCATCAATTAACTCATCCATCGTATCAAAAACTACCATATTTCTTTGATTAGCAAAATCTTCTGCTTCTTGACGAGCAACAGAAAACACACCTGCCACCTCTATCTTTGTACTAAATACATGCTGCAAAGCATCATAATGAAAACGAGCAGCAAACCCAGAACCTACAAAACCTGATCTTAGAATCTTCTTTTCCATTTTTATATTTTATTATTGATTAAACGTTTATTATTGTGTACGTCCACAAATGTATTTTATATTTTTGAAAGACACAACAAATTATATAAAAAACATGTATTTTTTTTATTTTAATTCACAACATCACATATTATACACTATATTTGTAGGCATAAAAAAATAAAGCACTGTTGAATATGGCTAAAAAAATAAGAATCAAAGACATTGCTGATATAGCAGGTGTTTCCGCTGGAACAGTAGACCGTGTTTTACACAACCGGGGGCATGTAGCCGAGGACAAAAGAATAAAAATAGAAGCAGCCTTAAAAAAAATGAATTATACCCCCAATATACATATTTCAGCAATATCACTTCGTAAGAAGTATAAATTCATAATAACCATCCCAAAATCTACAACTGGAGAATATTGGTCTTTCGTTGAAGCAGGAATAGACAAAGCCCTAAAAAATTATTCCGCAGTAGATATTCAATGTGAATTTTGTTATTACAACCACTTTGACTTATTTTCATGTCGAAACACATTCGAACAAGTTATCCAACAAAACCCTGACGCTGTAATCATAGGGCCTACATTTAGAGATGAAACTATCTATCTTGTAGAACAATTATCTGATAAAAACATCCCTTATGTATTTATAGATTCAACCATAGAAGGTGTATTACCTTTAGCCTTTTATACAGCAGATCCACACACTTGCGGATATCTTATCGCCAAACTAATAACACAAATCACCCCTAAAGACGCAGATATAGCCCTTTTACAAGCTATCCGAATAGGAGACGAGAGTGCCAATACCACTATTTTAAGAAAAGCAGGATTCATGGCTTACTACACCGAACACAACTTACAAAATAAACTAATCCGTATCAATTATTCCGCTCAAGATAATGATTTAAATGAAAAATTATTAGAAGATTTTTTTATTACCAACCACAACATAAAAGGCGCAGTCATATTTAACTCAAGAGGACATGTTATCACTAACTATTTTAAAAAGCATAAAATTCATAATATAAAATTTGTCGGTATAGATCTAACTGAAAAAAATGCAAAAGCTTTAAATGAAGGATATATTGACTTTTTAGTCGGACAAAGACCTGATCAACAAGCATATATGGCAATCAAAACGCTAATACAATATTTAGTTTTCGGGAAAAAGATCACAAGCCAAAGTAATTATATGCCTTTAGATATCTTCGTTAAAGAAAATGCAACTTTATATAAAAAGTTCAATATATAATAGATAAATTACGACGGCCATACAAGATGGATTCCTAAAATTGAATACCAACAATTTACAAATTCCTATTATCCATAAAGGGGCTTTATTTCTTTTTACATTAATTCCCCTCTACACAAACTAATATTTATTATATATATGCACATAATCTATTCTGGGACAGTAGAAATTTAGTGAGGATTACAGTTTCCTATTCTCGCCCGAAATTCCGACCTTTACCTTATGGTAACAAATCAATTGGAGGTGTTGGCTCAGTTCGTGTTTCCTTCTGAAATACTCAACTACTTCTCAGTTACCGGCGTAGAACAGATCTCAACAGAAATACATATTCATCTTGAAGAACAGATGAATCCTACATTATCCAATGATGCGTACTTCGAATCCAAGGGCTTCATGAAAACAGTAAGCGTCACAGACTTTCCCATTCATGACCATAAGATCTCCTAAAGCTCCGCCTCCGTCGCTGGACCGATACGCGCACAAGCAAGAGTTTCAGTATCCCTATTAACCTTGATGACGTTTGTAAAGATACCCGTTACTCCAAGGAATTTGGTGTTTTTTTAAAAGAAACGTATGGAAACGTCCCTAGTGATCTACCGTACGCCTGAGGAATTCTACCATATAAATGGACATACTTTCGAGAAACAGTACTAGGGAACACTTAGTGACAGGCATTAGGAATAGTTGGAGTATGCGGATGAATGGATTTTATTCTCGGAGAACATCGATCTGCATTTGGCTATAAATGAGTCGTCTCTGTCTAATGGAGAATTATACACTTCTGCCACCAACACCAACCGTGACCTTCATACCCGTAAAGAAAGCCTTGTGGCAGCTGTCGCAGGAACCAAATCGGTGGATGTCATACAGGTACTCAAACAAATAGACGGGAAAGCCTGTAAAGCTATGGCGAAAGTGCCCCTTGACCTGGCCGATTCCATGTACAGAATTGTCACCATTACCTTTCCAAAAGCCAAACGTGTCATAGGCCGTTTTCATATACAGAAACTCGCTTGTGATGCTGTATAGGAAATCCGCGTAACCCATCGTTGGAATGCCTTACAACAGAGAAATGAAGGAATGCAAACAAGCGGGACAATCATATACGCCTTACCGTTTCCCAAACGGAAACACCCACCAGGAAGTGCTCGCCAGAAGCAGATACCTCTTGTTTAATCCGCGGAAAAGTGGACGGAAAAACAAAAAATACTGTTTAAGGAATATCCTGATACCCAAATGGCTTATGGACTGTCACATTCCTTAAGAATCATATTCGCCAAAAACACCATTAAGGACGCTGCAAGGCTAAGCATGACTCGATGGCATAATAAAGTGGATGAGTCAAGGATAAAGTCGTTCAATGTCATTGCGGCTACATTCTACGAGCACCATGATAACATTCTAAACTTATACTAAGGGCATCAAACTCCGCAGCAAAGTCTTTCAACGCAAAGATTAAACTCTTTAGAGCAAATTCACATGGAGTGGCAGACAAAAAGTTCTTTCTGTTTAGAATGGCAAAAATATATGGATATCCCCACTAAATTTCTACTGCCCATAATATACCTGCTGGAAAAGAAAAAGCTCCGCAAATCATTGATTTACAGAGCTTTTATAAAACATTTGTACTCGAAGCGGGACTTGAACCCGCACAGCCGCAATGGCCAAAGGATTTTAAGTCCTTCGTGTCTACCATTCCACCATTCGAGCATCCTTAAAAAGGAGAGCGGAAAACGAGACTCGAACTCGCGACCCTAACCTTGGCAAGGTTATGCTCTACCAACTGAGCTATTTCCGCAGGTTTCCGGAGAACGGATGCAAAGATAAATAGTTTCCCCGTTACAGCCAAACTTTTCACCGGAAAAAAGTTAACTAAGTAGCGTGTACGATGTTAACCGAACTGTCATTGATTAGTTAACATCCTGAGCAGAGGAAGTTAACATCGTACGTCACAATAAGTTAATTCTCTACGATTACCGACCGAGCAATACTTTCTCGGCCTGTTCCATTGTCTCAAAATTAAAGCCATCTACAACTTTCCGCATCAAACCGGAGATTTCATCATTGCACAGATTACCTATACTGCCTTCATGCGTATGATGTACCTCTTTGCCATGAGAGAACTTACCGGCTTCAATGTCCAAACCGACTTTCTTATAAGCATCACGGAACGGCATACCTTCGCGAGCCAGACGATTCACCTCTTCCACACTAAAAATAAGCAGGTACTTATCGTCGTCAAGGATATGTTCGTTCACTTTGATTTCGTTCATTATATAAGTCGTCATCTGCAAACAATCCTTCAACTCCTGAAAAGCAGGCAGGAATACTTCCTTAATAATCTGCAAGTCGCGGAAATATCCGGAAGGCAGATTATTGGCTATCATCATTATCTGCTGGGGCAACGACTGAAGCTTATTGCATTTGGCACGTGTCAGTTCAAAAACATCCGGATTCTTCTTATGCGGCATAATGCTTGAACCGGTAGTGCACTCATCCGGCAACTTCACAAATCCGAAGTTCTGGCTATTGAACATACAGGCATCAAACGCCAGCTTGGAAATCGTACCCGCAATGCTTGCCAAAGCAAAAGCTACATTACGCTCCATTTTTCCACGCCCCATTTGGGCATACACCACATTATAATTCAGCGAATCGAAGCCCAACAGCCGGGTAGTCATTGTACGATTCAAAGGGAAGGACGAACCATATCCGGCGGCAGAGCCCAGCGGATTACGATTACACAACTTAAAGGCAGCCTGCAAGAACAGCATATCATCCACCAGACTCTCCGCATAAGCGCCAAACCACAATCCGAAAGACGACGGCATCGCTATCTGCAAATGAGTATAGCCCGGCATCAGCACATTTTTATAACGTTCGCTCTGCATGATGAGCACATGGAAAAGTTGCTCCACAGCTTCGGCGATTTCCTTTATCTCCGTACGGGTAAAGAGTTTCAAGTCCAGCAGCACCTGGTCGTTGCGAGAGCGACCGCTATGGATTTTCTTTCCCACATCACCCAACTTACGAGTCAGCATCAATTCCACCTGAGAGTGAACATCTTCCACCCCCTCTTCTATCACAAACTCCCCATTCTCTGCAGCCGCATAGATATTCTTTAATTCCGCGAGCAGCAGGGACAATTCATCTTTCGTCAGCAAGCCGATACTTTCCAGCATCGTGATATGTGCCATAGAGCCCAACACATCATGCTTTGCCAGGTAAAGATCCATCTCACGGTCACGTCCCACCGTAAAACGCTCTATATCCTTATTTACCTGAACGGATTTTTCCCAAAGTTTCTGAGCCATAAGATTCAGTAATTAGTAATTAATCAGTGACAAGGTCTCTGCCATTTTCTCCAGTCCTTCCTGTAAAGGTTTCTGCACCATAGTTTTCATAAACGGATTTAATTCCATACCGATGGTGAGTTTCATTTTACATTCCGTTTCTGTAACGGGCACTATCTGTATCCACAGATTGAACGGCAGAGGCGAGGTTGTTGTTGCAAACTTGATACATTTACAAGGTTCTTTCTCCACAATCTGCAATACGATTTTCCCAACCGGAGGTACTTCTATCGACAGCGTTTCCGCATCAAAACTCAAATTCTTCACCTTGTCCTGCGGTAGGCGGTCTTTTACCTTATCCAAATTGCTAAGGTCTGAAAGCTTCTCATAAACAGCATTTTGCGAAGCAGGTATTACCTTCACCGCACTCTCAAATTTTGTCATAATCCAATGGTCTTTAAAAGACAAAAAGAACTATCCGGACAGTATCTATCCGAATGGCTCTTTCGTCATAATCTATCATTATATAAAATAAGTCTTATTTTCCGGCTTCCCAATGCGCAGGGTCTTTACGCCATTCGTTCAGCGTAGCCACATCTTCTTCTTCAATGTAGCCTGTACGAAGAGCGACTTCCATAACAGCTTCATAATTGGTCAGTGTCACCAAAGGAACTTTAGCATCCTTGAATGCTTTTTCCGCGATGGGGAATCCGTAAGTGTAAGCGGCAACCATACCGATTACTTCGCATCCGTCACGACGGATAGCTTCAACGGCTTTTAAGCTGCTTCCACCGGTAGAAATCAAATCTTCCACCACTACCACTTTCATGCCCGGACGAAGTTCGCCTTCTATCAAGTTCTCCAAACCATGGTCTTTCGGAGTAGAGCGTACATATACAAATGGCAGGTTCAATGCATCAGCCACCAATGCTCCCTGAGGAATAGCTCCCGTAGCAACACCGGCAATAGCATCAACCTGACCGAAACGTTCCAGAATCAGACGCGTAATTTCCAACTTCACGAAATTACGGAGAGAAGGATATGAAAGAGTTTTACGGTTATCACAGTAAAACGGGGATTTCCATCCTGATGCCCAAGTAAATGGATTAGCGGGTTGTAGTTTAATCGCTTTAATCTTCAGCAACTTCTCTGCAAACAATCTTTCTAAAGTTTTCATAGCTAAACTAACTATTATGATAAATATGCCGCAAAAATACAGAAAGCTAACGAGAATAAAAAAAAGAATACGGATAATTTTTACTCCAAATCATCATTTTCATCAGAAAGCGTAATGCAATGACGAATATCCTTCATTTCGAATCCCCGGCTCAGAGCGAAACGTACCAACTTATTATTCAGCTCGAACTCATTTTCCGCGTGAACGCTCTTGCGCTTGGCCGCCAGTAAATCATTCAGAACGGCAAGATATTCATCTTCGTCAATCTCATTCAGGTACTGAAAGAAAACTCTTTGGGGGATTTTCTTTAATTGGAGCGCCTGCCCTATCTTTATTTTTCCCCATTTGGCAAAACGGTACTTATCATGGATAAAGGCGCGGCAAAAGCGTTCCTCATCAATGTATTTTTCCTGTTCCAAACGGTTGATGATACGGTCTATGGCGTCATAAGAAATACCCCAACGCTGCAATTTCTCCGTTACTTCCGCACGGCAATGCTCTGCAGTAGAACAATAAGCGGCCAGGCGGCTTAAAGCATCTGTTTCTGTAATTTCTATCATCGTTCTGCGATTACAATTCGGTCATTTCCGGAAATATCTTTTAGAACCCGTAGATTGGTATATCCCTGCTCACAAAGCATCGTCGCCGTAGCTTCTCCGTAAGCCCGGTTTATTTCAAAATACAACCGGCCGCCGGGCGCAAGCATCGTCTTGCCCAATTCCGCTATCCGCCGGTAAAAAAGCAATGGATCGTTATCCGGAACAAACAATGCCGAAAAAGGTTCCCAGTCCAGCACATTGCGCTCCATCGTTTGCTTCTCCGACTCTGTGACATATGGCGGATTACTGACAATGACATCATAACATTCTCTGTCTCCCGGTGTATAGGTCAGTACGTTTTGCCGGAGAAAGCGTACATTTCCTCCGAGCATATCGTTATTTCGTCGGGCAATATTCAAAGCTTCATCCGAAATATCCCAGGCTGTTACTTTCGCATCCGGAAAGGCTTTGGAAAGAGAGACCGCGATACATCCGCTCCCCGTTCCTATATCAAGAACACGGGCATCGGACGCAATCTCCTTTAACATCGTTTCCACCAATTCCTCCGTTTCCGGACGGGGAATCAGCACGCCGGGAGCCACGTGATAGGAACGTTCCAAAAAGCGGGCGGTTCCCTGTATATACTGTATCGGTTCAAAATTATGCAAACGAGCGAGAATGCCATCCAAATCCTGCATCTCTTTTGGGGATAAAATTATATCTTTGCCCAGATAATAATCAACCGCCGTCTGTCCCAGTATTTCGCAACAGACAATGCGGGATAGATTGGCAGCTTCTTGTGCAGAGTAACTCTCCTGCAAAGTACGGCGAATATGAGCAACGGAAATATTCATAACGTTCGGCATTTCGAGCTGCAAAAATAGTGGAAGTTTAAGAGTAATACAAAGTATGGAAGAAGAAAAATATATGCGCCGCTGCATTCAACTGGCTCAAAACGGATTATGCAATGCTGCCCCCAACCCGATGGTGGGTGCAGTAGTCGTATGCGACGGAAAAATTATCGGTGAAGGATATCATGTACGTTGCGGTGAAGCGCATGCCGAGGTCAATGCAATCCGCTCTGTCAAAGAGCCTTCACTGCTGAAGCGCTCCACAATCTACGTCAGCCTGGAGCCTTGCTCCCATTATGGAAAAACGCCGCCTTGCGCCGACCTCATCATAGAGAAGCAAATTCCTCGCATCGTGATAGGCTGCCAAGACCCGTTTGCCAAAGTAGCAGGGCGAGGAATCCAAAAGCTGAAAGATGCGGGGCGGGAAGTCACCGTCGGGGTGCTGGAACAGGAATGTAGAAATTTAATCCGCCGCTTTATTACATTTCATACCTTGCATCGTCCATATATTACGCTGAAATGGGCGGAATCCACCGATAGATACATCGACAACTTCCGGGAAGGCGGAAAACCGGTTATCTTATCCAATCCATTGACTTCCATGCTGGTACACAAAAAGCGGGCGGAACATAGCGCCATTATGGTAGGCACACGTACAGCCGAACTGGACAACCCCGGTCTGACGGTACGCAATTGGCAGGGACGGTCGCCCGTACGAATCGTTATAGACAGAAAGCAAAAGCTCTCCCCCGAGCTACATTTATTCGATGGCAATGTCCGTACGCTCGTATTCACGGAGAAACCGCATTCTCCACAATCCAACATTGAATACCTTCCCATTGACTTCCGGCAGAATATATTGCCACAAATCATGGAGTATTTGTATGCGCAAGGACTGCAATCGCTATTAGTTGAAGGCGGGAACGTCCTGTTACAGTCTTTCATCGATGCGGGATTGTGGGATGAAGCGTTTGTTGAAGAGAGCCCTTCAATGCTGTTTTCCGGTGTTAAAGCACCTGAAATAGGCGATAAAATACCTTATGCCAACGAACAATATTTCGGTAGAAGTTTTCGACATTACACCGCTGCAAGATTAAGCTAACAGCCTTATTCAAGGGCATTTTTATCGAGAAAAACAGCCATATTATCTATAATTTTATATAAAACTTGCCGATAAAGCTGTTTATAGAAAAAAATGTTCCTATTTTTGCAACTTGTAAATAAACACTATCTTTCAAATGAGAATAAAGTTTTTAGCAATAATCGCGAGTTTTCTTTTTGTATCAATCGCAATAAGCTCGTGCCTTGACTCTGACGATACAGTAGAACTAAGCTCCGATGCAACGGTACATGCTTTTGGCATCGACACCGTATACGGCAAATATTATAAATTCACGATAGATCAACTAAGCAGAGAAATCTATAATCAGGATTCATTGCCAATTGGAGCGGATACGATTATTGACCGCATATTAATCGATACATTCACCGTAAGCGGCTGGATTACTTCGAGAGATGAAATGAACATCAACGGCGACACGATATTCAACAAAGCCGATTCGGTAGACCTTAGAAAAGCGGTAAACAATGAAACCGGAATGAAGTTTAAAGTACATGCTCCGGACGGCGTTACTGTAAACGAGTATACTCTCAAAATCAGAATGCATAAGCAAGACCCGGACTCTTTGGTATGGAACCTTATGAGTTCTCCTCTACTTGTGCCCGCTCCTACAAGTGGTCAAAAGGCAGTATTATTCAATAACGAATTATGGGTATTCACTCAAGATGCAGCATACAAAACGGCTATACAACCTGATGAAAACAATAAATATCCAAGCGATTGCAATTGGACGACAGAAGCATATACAAACTTCCCCAATAATGCCCAATTAAGTTCTCTTGTAACCCTCAGTGGAGATAACGGGCAAAAGCTATATATTGTTGCTGATAATACAGTACACTCTTCTTCAGACGGAAAATTATGGAAGAAAGAAGCTGAATTTGGGGATAAAGTCCAAGCATTGATAGCAAGTTTCCCTAATATCCTTACCGTTATTACCGATAATGGCGTTTATACCACTAAGGACGATGGAGTTACTAAAGAGACTGGTGAATTCAGCGGTACAAACTTTCCTACTGAAAACATATATTCCACCAACTTCGAGTCTAACTACCAGCCTCAGGTTATGATAGTAGGCAAGTCCGGCAATGACCAATCAGAGCAAACAGTTCCTTGGGTTTCCTCTAATGGTAGCTATTGGGTTCCACTTAATAATACAGCCTACAATGTATATTGCCCTAAACTCGCCAACCCTGTTGTGATGTACTACGGTGAAAACTATTACATCTTCGGCAGTAAAGAAGAAAACAAGCTTGATGCCATTTACACTTCCGTTGACGGCATATCCTGGCGTAAAACCCAAAGAAAATTCTTGTTAGACAAAGATATGACAGAAATAACCGCCCCCTATTCCATTGTAGTAAATGCTCCCTATATCTGGGTAATCTTCGGCGGTGACGGAAGCACAAATGCAGTTTGGCGCGGCCATCTCAACAAGCTGATGTCGGCCGAAGTGCAGTAATCTTATTGTTTCTGTTTCCCTTATATATAAGGTATAAAACGAGAATAGTAACCAAGACAAGAGATGTAAGTATAGAAAGATGCTAAATAAAGAAGAACTTGATTTAAGCCGAATTCCACAACACGTGGCAATCATCATGGACGGTAACGGACGTTGGGCAAAGCTGCGTGGACAAGAGCGTAGCTTCGGACACCAAGCCGGTGCCGAAACTGTGCATATCATTGCAGAAGAAGCGTCAAAATTAGGCATCAAATATCTGACTTTATATACGTTCTCCACCGAGAACTGGAATCGTCCTTCTAATGAAGTCGCTGCATTGATGGCGCTTCTTTTCGATTCTATCGAAGAAGAAACTTTCATGAAGAACAATATCAGATTCCGAATCATCGGAGACCTGACCAAGTTGCCCGCCAACGTGCGGGAACGCCTGGAAACGTGTGTCGCGCATACCGTCAACAACACAGGAATGTCTCTGGTACTGGCTATCAGTTACTCATCCCGTTGGGAAATAACGGAAGCGACCCGCCAAATTGCAACTCTAATACACAAAGGCGAATTAACTCCCGGACAGATAGACAGCAATCTGGTATCCCAGCATCTTACCACCAGCTTTATGCCCGATCCCGATCTGTTGATACGTACGGGCGGAGAAGTTCGTCTAAGCAATTACCTGCTTTGGCAATGCGCTTACTCGGAGCTTTATTTCTGCGACACCTATTGGCCGGACTTTCGTGAAGAGGAACTTTACAAAGCCATTTATGACTATCAGAAGCGTGAACGCAGGTTCGGAAAAACCAGTGAACAAATCAGTTGACCGAACAAACACAAATTGTAAAATAGTAAATTGTAAAATAGTAAATAAAAAGATGTACTATCGTATTTTCTCCATACTCGTAACGTTTATCTGCCTCTTTAGCTGTGTACCGACCAGCTCGGCACAGGACATTAGCAACACCGATGAAGCCGAAAAGCCGGTTATTCTTTACTCGGGAACGCCTAAGAAATATGAAATAGCAGATATAAAGGTGGTTGGAGCCAAGAATTATGAAGATTATGTAATCATCGGTCTATCCGGTTTGTCAAAAGGCCAGACCATTACCGTACCCGGTGATGAGATAACGCAAGCTTGTAAACGTTATTGGCGTCACGGTTTGTTCTCTGATGTACAAATCACAGCGGATAAAATCGAGGGCGACCAGATTTGGCTTACAATCCATCTGACAATGCGTCCCCGTGTTTCCGATATCCGTTATCACGGCGTGAAGAAATCGGAACGTGAGGATTTGGAAGCCAGAGTAGGTTTGATTAAAGGTAATCAGATTACGCCGAACTTGATAGACCGCGCTAAGACGCTGATAAAGCGTTACTTTGACGACAAAGGTTTCAAGAATGCCGATGTCATCATCACCCAGAAAGACGATCCCAACAATGCCAATCAAGTCTTGGTCGACATCAACATCGACAAAAAGGAGAAAGTAAAAGTACATAAGATTACCATTACCGGTAACCAGGCCATCACCACCAAGAAACTAAAGCGCGTGATGAAGAAAACGAATGAAAAGGGAAAGCTCCTTAACCTGTTCCGCACCAAGAAGTTCGTTGAAGAAAACTTTGAAGCCGATAAACAGCTGATTATAGATAAGTACAACGAATTGGGTTATCGTGACGCCATGATCGTAAAAGACAGTATTAAGCCTTATGACGACCGTACGGTAGATATTTCCATGGAAATCGAAGAAGGTCAGAAATACTACTTGCGTAATGTAACCTGGGTCGGCAACACCCTTTATCCTTCCGAGCAATTGAATTTCCTGCTTCGCATGAAGAAAGGTGACGTCTACAATCAGAAGTTATTGGAAGAACGTACCAGCACAGATGAAGATGCAATCGGTAACCTCTATTATAATAACGGTTATCTCTTCTACTCGCTCGACCCTGTGGAAGTTAATATCGTAGGCGACTCCATCGACCTGGAAATGCGTATCTTCGAAGGCCGCCAGGCTACCATCAACAAGATTAGCATCAATGGTAACGACCGCCTATACGAAAATGTAGTTCGTCGTGAACTTCGTACCCGTCCGGGACAGTTGTTCAGCCGTGAGGACTTGATGCGTTCCATGCGTGAAATCCAGCAAATGGGACACTTTGACCCTGAACAAATCCAACCGGACATTCAGCCGAAACCGGAAGACGGTACGGTAGATATCGGCTATGACCTCGTCTCCAAAGCAAACGACCAGGTAGAATTCTCTGCCGGTTGGGGACAAACGGGTATCATCGGTAAGTTGAGCCTGAAGTTCACAAACTTCTCCGTTGCCAACTTATTGCATCCGGGTGAAAACTATCGCGGTATCCTGCCGCAAGGCGATGGACAGACGCTGACTATCAGCGGACAAACCAATGCCAAATATTATCAGTCATACAGCGTATCATTCTATGACCCGTGGTTTGGCGGCAAGCGTCCGAATGCGTTCTCGGTATCTGCGTTCTACTCTCGTCAGACAGACATCAGCAGCCGTTACTATAATTCAGCGTACATGAATAACTATTACAACAGCTATTACAGCGGCATGTACGGTTATGGTATGTACAACTACGGTAACTATAACAATTA
The DNA here is from genome assembly GCF_015555825.1 of Bacteroides clarus. Lineage (NCBI taxonomy): Bacteria > Pseudomonadati > Bacteroidota > Bacteroidia > Bacteroidales > Bacteroidaceae > Bacteroides > Bacteroides clarus. The sequence goes on from NZ_JADNLF010000005.1 coordinate 26,723, forward strand.
CGAAAACTATTACGACCCGGACAAATCCATTCAGATGTGGGGATTGGCCGTGATGTTCGGTAAACGTCTGAAATGGCCGGATGATTACTTCCAATTTACGGCAGAGTTGTCCTACCAACGTTACATCCTGAGTGATTGGCAATACTTCCCTGTTACCAACGGTAAGTGTAACAACCTGAGTATAAACCTCACCTTATCACGCAGCTCTATCGACAATCCGATTTATCCGCGTCAAGGTTCCGAATTCTCGCTGTCGGCACAGTTGACGCCGCCTTACTCCTTGTTCGACGGTACAGATTACAGCAAATACAGTACCAGCAGTCAGGACGACATGAACAAGATGCATAAATGGATAGAATACCACAAGTGGAAATTCAAATCCAAAATATACATCCCGTTAATGGACCCTATCAGCGTAAAACGCACTCCGGTATTGATGGGACGCGTAGAGTTCGGTTTGTTGGGACACTACAACAAGTATAAGAAATCTCCGTTCGAAACCTTTGACGTAGGTGGTGACGGTATGACAGGATATTCCAGCTACGCAACCGAAAGTATTGCCTTGCGCGGATATGAAAACAGCTCTCTTACTCCTTATGGATACGAAGGCTATGCATATACACGTCTCGGTCTGGAATTAAGATATCCGCTGATGCTGGAAACAAGTACCAGTATTTATGCGTTGACTTTTGTTGAAGCCGGTAACGCTTGGCAAGATGTAAACAAATTCAACCCGTTTGATTTGAAACGTTCTGCCGGTGTCGGTGTCCGCATCTTCCTTCCTATGATTGGTATGATGGGTATCGACTGGGCTTACGGTTTCGACAAAGTATTCGGAAGAAGTGAGTACGGCGGCAGCCAGTTCCACTTCATCTTAGGACAAGAGTTCTAATTTGTTTAACTAAAACCAGAACGTTATGAGAAAGAGTTTATTAATCATGTTTCTGCTGTTTACCGTAGGTATGACAGCCAATGCACAGAAGTTTGCCCTGATTGACATGGAATATATCTTAAAGAATATCCCGGCATACCAAAGTGCAACCAATGAGTTGAATCAGGCTTCCAAACAATGGCAAAGCGAAGTTGAAAAGCTGGGCAAGGAAGCCAAGAGTTTATACGACAGCTATCAGGCGTCTATCAAAACCCTTTCCGAAGCACAAAAATCAAAGAAAGAAGAAGAAATTGTTGCCAAAGAGAAATCTGCGGCGGAATTACGTCGTAAATACTTCGGCCCGGAAGGTGAGCTTTTCAAAAAGCGCGAAGCGTTGATGCAACCTATTCAAGATGAAATTTATGAGGCCGTAAAGGAAATATCCACACAGAAAGGTTACGCCGCAGTAGTAGACCGTGCATCCGCATCAAGCATCATCTTCGCTTCTCCAAGTATTGACATAAGCAATGAAGTGCTTGCAAAATTAGGATATTCAAATTAATTTCATACATTTGCATCCTATACAAGGAATAATCATTCAAAATAAATAATAAACATTATGCTTAAAAAAATCGCACTGCTCGTAGTTATGTTCGCTCTCCCTTTGGGAGCTATGGCGCAAACTAAATTCGCTCACATGAACTCTCAAGAAGTTATTATCACCATGCCGGAATATACAAAAGCTCAAGCCGACCTGGATGCTATGTCTAAAGAGTACCAAACAGAAATGCAGCGTACTCAGGAAGAGTTCAATAAGAAGTATCAAGAATTCTTAGCACAAGCTGACTCACTGCCGAAAAACATTGCCGAAAGACGTCAGAAAGAATTGCAGGATATGGCACAACGCCAGGAACAATTCCAACAAGAAGCTTATCAGTCTATGCAAAAGGCACAGCAAGACGCTATGGCTCCTATCTATAAAAAATTGGACGAAGCTATCCAAGCGGTAGGTAAGGCTGAAGGTGTAATATATATCTTCGACTTGGCTCGTACTCCGATACCTTATGTAGGTGCACAAAGTGTAGATGTAACCGCTAAAGTTAAGACACAACTCGGTATCAAATAATATCGGTATCAAATAAACCGCATACCTCTAAACGAGGAATTCATCGAAAAGGTTAAGCTGCTTGCAGCTTAACCTTTTTTTATATCCTATCACCTTTTATCCCCGTACCAAGTTCTTCGGGTACTTCTTCGGAACCGCCATCCTTGCCAATGTGGTTCTCGGCTATGTAGCCGAAATGGCAGGCTGGGACTGGACTTTCATACTCCTGCTTATTGCCTGCGCCTTGTCCATTTTGTTGATGTCTTTTACGTATAAAGACGAGAAAGCATTGCTTGCAGAAAGAAACAAACGTTAGAATTTTAAAATCGTCCTTCATGGTAAGCATGGCGCGCTTACTGTATAGTATTAATTAATCACAGGTTGATTGACAGGATTGGAATATGCGCCGAACTAATCCTGTTAATGAACCGCTATCGACAAAAGTATGAAAAAACACTTTTACACACACTTGGGGAAACACTTTGTAAAAATAGCATTTGTTTCCGTGTTAGGTTTGATTTCTGTATCCTGCTCCGATGATATACGGACGGATGGGTTTTCAACCAATGACATCCCAGAACTGCTACCCTTAAGTAATGTACAGAAAGAGATTCTGGCTTATCTTCCAAAAGACTGTATCATCGCCCATCGCGGTACCGAGTTTTGGGCTCCTGAAGAAAGTGAAGCCGCCATGCGCTGGGCGCGTAACATGGGCGCGGACTACCTTGAATGTGACGTACAGCGTACTAAAGATGGAGTTGTACTCGCCCTCCACGATGAAAGCTTACTTCGTACAACCGATGTAGAAGTTATCTACCCCAATCGTCAGAACGATTACGTAAGCGCTTTTACGTACGAAGAACTGTTGAAACTTGATATCGGTTCATGGTTTAAGGATGCTAATCCGGAACAGTGGCGGGAATCATTCAGAGGACTCGAGATTATCACAGTACAAGATGTTATTAAAATTGCGGAAGGTTATCGTTTTAAGCGTTGGGGTAAAGATACCAATGGTGTACTGGATGGTCATCGTTATGGCGAACGCATGTATGACAAAATACAGCTTCCCGATGGAAAAGTTAAATATGACTTTAAGTATGTAGAGGATGAAGCGGACAATGGTAACCGCCCGGGTATCTACGTGGAAACCAAATCACCGTCACTCTTCAGTGGAGTAGAACAGGATTTACATGATATCTTCGTGGAATATGGCTGGTATCACGACGACATCAACCAATTGAAACGGGTTCCTTACAAAAACAATACACCGGGGTTGGTTGATATTGCTAATACACCGGCACGTATCGTTTTGCAGACATTCTCCGATCCCAGTCTCAAAAGTTTCAATTCTGTGTTTAAGCGTACCATTCCTTATGCATACCTCTATGCAGATATGGAATCGACCCCTGCTACTTATGCGCGCCTTATCAACTTTGCTATTGAAAACGGTGCCACGATTATGGCTCCCAATATTGACTATGTTACCGGTTATCCAAGCAGTCTGAAAATATGGCAAGGAGAAATGATACGTCGGGCAGGCATGGATATTCATGCATGGTCATTCAATACCAATGAGCAATATTTGGCTTATACAGGTCCTTGGAGTGATCCAAAGGGAGAAGGCGGTGCAGATAAAAACTATCTGGATATGTCATTTACCAACCTGACAGATTTATGTATCCGGTATTATAACGATACAATGCAAAAATACAAGGACGCAGGTAAGAACTATTTCCGTGACCAGACCCGTAACAGACATGCCGGTAAAGGTACAAAGACCGCACAGCAAGTGCTTGATGAGTTAGGCTACTAAATATCAACCAATTATAATAAAGACAATCATGAAGAAATATATTTTCCCGTTACTGGCTTTCGCTCTGCTGAGTACACAGAGCTGGGGGCAAACGAAGCCCACTGAGGCACAGACAGAACTCAATGCTTATATGGATGACGGTTTAGTGACATTCAAATCTCAGGACGGACAGTATAGTTTCCGCGTCGGCGGACGATTAGCGGTAGACGGTGCATATTACATCGATGACTATACAGACCGCAGTTCAGGTGCCGATCTGTCTTCGGCCCGTATACGTATCTTCTCCAAATTGGGTAGTAAACTTGATGTGAAGTTCGATATTGACTTTGCTTCCGGCGTATCTATCAAAGATGCCTATTTGCGTTGGCACACAGACCGTGCCGGCTTCTTGCGCGTCGGTCATTTTGCCGAACCGTTTTCTGCTGAAAACATAGCCAGTACATTCGACTATAACTTTATCAATAAGTCCGCCACCAACGAAGCCTTCGCACCCGGACGTGCTTTGGGAGTTTCCTACCGTCATTACAGTAACTATCTATGGGGCGAAGGTGGAATTTTCTCTCAGAAAATAGGTAAGTCTCATTCCAATGGTGATATGGGTTGGGGCGTAACAGCTCGTTTGCTGGCTCGTTACACCGGTGAAGATTGGGCTGTTCATGCCGGTGGAGCTTTCAGCTATCGTATTCCTGACGCCAACGGGTTCGCCAATGGCAATGATGACTATAACCGCTCCGTGATACTTGCGTCTTCACTGGAATCCGCCATTGATAAGACAAACATGCTCTATTCTAAAGTCAATAATGTTAAACAGACTCTCAAGTATAATATAGAGGGATTGGCTACTTGGAGAAATCTTTATCTGACAGGCGAATATACACATGGAAAGTATGTACGCGAAAGAGACTGGGATTATAACTTCCAAACATCACTCGGTACACTTATGGGTACCTTTACCCCTACACCGGAAATCTACAAGTCATTTTTCGGTCCTGATACCAACGCGGAATTCAGCGGCTATCAAGTACAGGCAGGTTGGTTGATTCGTGGCGGTGACTACCGTTACAACAAGGTAGATGCCTTGATGAACCGTCCCGGCAGAAATTCTCTCGAACTGATTGCCCGTTACAACCATACCGACCTCAACTATATCGAGCCGGGTAGCATCTTCATGAACGGTAAATTCTACTCCAATGAGATGATGGCGAGTTGGGGTATGGCCAATACCTCCGTCGTAGGTGGTGTAGCCAACACCTTTACAGTAGGAGTAAACTACTATTTCACACACAATATCGCTATGAAAGTCAACTATTCTTATGCGCATCTGGACCAACAGTACAGCGATGCTTTCAGATATGACAAGAATTTACACACATTGCAAATGAGATTGCAGCTCGAATTCTGATGCTGTAATTAATTTAAACTGTCCCCGTCACATGAGCACATGTGATGGGGATACTTAATTAGGAATCTCCTCATGTAAAGCATGAATTAAAGACGGAACGGCAAAAGGTAGAATTGCAGTATCACAAAATTTGTGCAATCCGTGCCCTATCCTCACAAATTACATTATCTTTGCTGCACACTATACTCTTAGCGTCAGAAAGATTGTATGAAACAAAAACTACCATCCAGTCCCGGTCCTATCGGTGTATTCGATTCCGGATACGGTGGGCTTACTATCCTGAGCAAAATACGGGAAGCCCTACCGGAATACGATTATGTCTATCTGGGTGACAATGCCCGCGCTCCCTACGGAACACGCTCGTTTGAAGTTGTCTATGAATTTACATTACAGGCAGTCACAAAGCTGTTTGAAATGGGTTGTCACCTGGTAATTCTTGCCTGTAATACGGCATCCGCCAAAGCTCTGCGTAGTATCCAGATAAACGATTTGCCACATCTCGACCCGGCACGCCGCGTATTGGGCGTTATCCGCCCTACTGTGGAATGTATCGGTAATATAACCCGTAGCCGGCACGTCGGAGTTCTTGCCACAGGCGGAACCATCAAGTCCGAATCCTATCCTTTGGAAATACATAAACTTTTCCCCGACATCAAAGTCAGCGGAGAGGCCTGCCCGCTATGGGTATCACTTGTAGAGAACAACGAAGCGCAAGGAGACGGAACGGATTACTTCATCCGCAAATATATAAACGAACTTCTGGCCAAAGACCGGGAGATAGACACCGCTATCTTGGGCTGTACACATTATCCGATACTATTGCCTAAAATCCGGCAATATATGCCTGATGGTATCACCATAGTATCACAGGGAAAATTAGTGGCGGACAGTTTGAAAGATTATCTCTGCCGTCATCCCGAAATAGATGCAAAGTGTACACAAGGCGGCGAATGTACTTATTATACAACAGAGGCGGAAGAGAAATTCGTCGAATCTGCATCTATCTTTCTGAATGAGGCGGTCACGGTACAGCGTATCGAGTTGTAGGCACAAATTGCCTGACATTAAACATTAAACCGAAAAAACTTGTTATATTTGTAAAACAAGAACTCTAAATTCATACCATTATGAAAGAAGAAGATAAAAGCAAGCTCATCGAAGTGTTCAAAGGATCGCTTTGGGAAGCCGAACTTGTAAAAAGTTTGCTGGGAAACAATGACATCGAATCAACCTTGAAAGATGGGATGGTAGTCAACATCGTCCTGCCCGAGACTGCTGTCGATGTAGCAGTGCTCGTCAATGAAGCGAATTATGAAGCAGCCATGGAGGTTGTTCGCTCATACGAAAAGAAAGAAGACGGAGATTAAACTTCCCACACCGGGAAACACACAAATATGGAACAACAACTAACGAGAATTGCTGTCAAAATAGGTAGCAATGTATTGACACGCCGTGATGGCACATTGGACGTAACCCGTATGTCCGCCCTTGTAGACCAAGTAGCAGAACTGCACAAAGCAGGCGTAGAAGTTATCCTCGTTTCTTCCGGAGCCGTAGCATCGGGACGAAGCGAGATACATCCCACCAAAAAGCTGGATAGCGTAGACCAACGCCAGCTATTTTCTGCTGTGGGGCAAGCCAAACTTATCAACCGCTATTACGAACTATTCCGTGAACACGGTATTCCCGTGGGGCAAGTGCTCACCATGAAAGAGAACTTCGCCACCCGCCGCCACTATCTCAATCAGAAGAACTGCATGACCGTAATGTTGGAAAACGGAGTGATTCCTATCGTCAACGAGAACGATACCATTTCCGTCAGCGAACTGATGTTCACCGATAATGACGAGCTTTCCGGACTGATAGCCTCCATGATGGATGTGCAAGCCCTGATAATCCTCAGCAATATTGACGGTATCTACAACGGCTCGCCGGCTGACCCTTCATCAGAAGTCATTCGGGAGATAGAGCATGGTAAAGACCTATCCTCATACATACAGACTTCCAAATCCAGTTTCGGGCGCGGCGGTATGCTTACCAAGACCAATATTGCCCGTAAGGTGGCCGATGAAGGAATTACAGTTATCATCGCCAACGGCAAACGTGACAATATCCTTGTCAATATCCTGAGAAATGAGGAATCAAGAATGAAAGATGAAGAACCTTCATCCGATATAACAGCACAGTCCAATTCTTCATCCTTCATTCCTCATTCCTCATTGAAATACACCCGCTTCATTCCCTCTCCCCAGCCTGTGTCCAGTGTAAAAAAGTGGATAGCTCACAGCGAGGGTTTTGCCAAAGGAGAGCTACACATCAACGATTGCGCCACACAGGTGCTTACTTCCGACAAGGCTGTCAGTATTCTTCCCATAGGCATCATTGATGTACGGGGCGAATTTGAAAAGGACGACATTGTGCGTATCATAGACTTTGAAGGAAATCCGGTGGGCGTGGGCAAAGCCAATTGCAGTTCGGAGCAAGCTCGCGAGGCTATGGGAAAACATGGTAAGAAGCCTGTGGTGCATTATGACTATCTTTATATAGAATAAGTCCGATTAATACCGATTATAATCACTACATTTGCAGAAGTATCAATTAATAAATCACAAAAAATGGATTTAAAAAAGACTTTTTCCGCCGTACAGTATGCCAGTCGCAAGCTATTGGCGCTGAACGACGAAAAGATTAACCAGATATTGCTGGCCGTTGCAGATGCAGCTGAGGAAAGAACAGAGTTTATTCTCGCCGAGAACCGGAAAGACCTGGAACGTATGGATATTTCCAATCCGAAGTACGACCGCTTGAAGCTGACGGCAGAGCGCTTGAAAGGCATTGCAGACGACATCCGCAAGGTTGCCAAATTACCCTCACCGATAGGACGCGTACAAAAACAGGGAGTGATGCCCAACGGGCTGAAAATAAAACGTATAAGTGTACCTTTCGGAGTAATCGGAATCATCTACGAAGCACGTCCTAACGTCAGTTTCGATGTATTTTCACTCTGTTTCAAGAGTGGTAATGCCTGCATACTGAAAGGCGGAAGTGATGCGGACTATTCCAACCTTGCCATCATCAGCGTGATACACGATGTGCTGAAACGATTTGAAGTAGACCTGCACATCGTGGAACTGTTACCCGTCGACCGTGAAGCTACCGCGGAATTACTGCATGCCAACGGCTATGTAGATTTGATTATCCCTCGCGGCAGCAGCAATCTTATCAACTTTGTCCGCCAAAATGCGACTATCCCAGTGATAGAAACCGGTGCAGGTATATGCCACACCTTCTTCGACCGCTACGGGGATGTAAAGAAAGGGGCAGCCATCGTCAACAACGCCAAGACACGCCGCGTCAGCGTGTGCAATGCTTTGGACTGTCTGCTCGTAGACGGTGACCGCATGAAAGACCTACCTGCGCTCTGTGCGCCGTTGCAGGAAAGCAACGTAATTATCTACGCAGACCCGTTTGCATACGCCTCTTTGCAAGGCCACTATCCAGCCGAACTGCTGAAAGAAGCCACTGAAGAGGACTTCGGTACAGAATTTCTGGACTATAAGATGGCCGTGAAAATAGTTGAAGGCATAGACAGCGCCATAGCGCATATACAACAGTATGGTTCCAAGCACAGCGAGTGTATCGTAACCGAAAATAAGGGACATGCCGACTGGTTCTGCCGCGAAGTGGATGCCGCTTGCGTCTATGTCAATGCTCCTACTTCCTTTACAGACGGCGCACAGTTCGGATTGGGTGCGGAGATTGGTATCAGTACACAGAAGCTGCATGCACGCGGCCCTATGGCTTTAGAAGAAATCACCACCTACAAGTGGATTATTGAAGGAGAAGGACAGGTAAGAAAGTAATAACGATTAATCACTAAAAAAAGTATGAAGAACTTTACTTGCGTGCAGGACATCGGTAACCTGAAAACTGCACTGGACGAAGCATTCGAAATCAAAAAAGACCGTTTCAAATATGTAGAACTGGGACGTAACAAGACACTGATGATGATATTCTTCAACTCAAGTCTGCGTACCCGCCTCAGTACTCAAAAAGCCGCCCTGAACCTGGGCATGAATGTCATTGTACTGGACATCAACCAAGGAGCATGGAAACTGGAAACCGAACGCGGCGTCATCATGGACGGCGACAAACCGGAACATCTACTGGAGGCCATCCCCGTAATGGGTTGCTACTGCGATGTTATCGGCGTACGTTCTTTCGCCCGCTTTGAAAATCGCGAATACGATTATAACGAAGTTATACTGAATCAGTTTATCAAATACTCCGGTCGTCCGGTATTCTCTATGGAAGCCGCCACACGCCATCCGCTGCAAAGTTTTGCAGACCTTATTACCATTGAGGAATATAAGAAAACGGCACGTCCCAAAGTTGTTATGACATGGGCTCCGCATCCTCGTCCGTTGCCGCAGGCCGTTCCTAACTCCTTTGCAGAATGGATGAATGCCACGGACTACGATTTTGTCATTACTCATCCCGAAGGTTATGAACTCGATCCGAAATTCGTGGGTAACGCTCGCGTGGAATACGACCAGATGAAGGCCTTTGAAGGTGCAGATTTCGTATATGCCAAGAACTGGGCTGCCTATACCGGCGACAACTACGGACAAATACTGAGTAAAGACCGTGACTGGACCGTAAGCGACCGCCAAATGGCCGTGACCAACAACGCTTATTTCATGCATTGTCTGCCGGTACGCCGTAATATGATTGTAACGGATGATGTGATTGAAAGTCCTCAATCTATTGTGATACCGGAAGCGGCCAACCGTGAGATTTCTGCAACAGTCGTGTTGAAACGTCTGATAGAAGGTTTATAAATAGTACTTTCCCGTAGTCGTAATCTCCGTATCTCTTATGGATGATACGCTTATATACGATACAAAATCTTATTATGGCTTATGTTTTTCTTCGTCCCGCAATTGTGGGATGAAGAAAAACATAAGCCATAAGTGTAACGGTATTTTGAATGTACCAAAAGTACAAAATCAAAAATAGAGGGATAAACTATTTCTCCGTTTCTTTCCCGGCCTCTTTCCAACCGATAAAGCCCTTGTCAAGGTCATAAACCTTATAGCCTTTCCGGCTCAAGATAGTAGCGGCTTTCTTACTGCGCTTTCCGCTGCGGCAATAAAGAGCTATCGGTTTATCCTTTTGAAGTGTAGAGTCTGCTATAACAGCAAACTGTTCGTCCAATACATTGATATTGATACTGCCCGGAATATGTTCTTCCGAATATTCGGCAACCGTGCGTACATCCAATCGCTGGATATCGGGATCAGCTATCAATGTTGCAAACTCATCCGTCGAAACGGATTCGAAATCCTCTCCTTTCTGCTGACAGGAAACGAGAGTGGAAAAGAACAGGCAAATACCTGCAAAAAACGCTTTCATAAGTTTACTCATTTTAGTCGGAATTGAAAATGTAATCAAAGTTATAACTTTTTCGTTTATGATGCCGGATATCGCGGAAAATATCTGCATAGTCTTCACTATACAACAAAAAAGAGGATGCTCGCTCAACCGGCATCCTCTTTCCTTTTGTTACCTCTACCACAGAGGCTCACTAACCATTATTATAAACAAATGCACACAATTAGAATTGGAACATCAAACGAGCTTGAAGCACGTGGAAATTCTTGTCATATTGGAATTTATCACGGTCAAGACGATTGTATGTGTAGCTCAACATCACTTGGGCAAACTTATTGAAAGAGTAGTTTACACCCAGAGTAGCGGAATGCATATTACCGCCACCTACACTTAATGAAGTAGAAGGATAGTCTGCCAACAGTCCGTTAGGGTAGTATTGGTCACGTCCGGGAACATACTTTTCACCTTCAACGATATCATTCAATCCGGTATAGCTGTAACGTGCAACCACTTCAAGCGCTCTGCCATTCAAACCTTTCAACAAAGCATCAGAATTGCTGTACTGATACGGATCACCGAAGATTTTATAACCGGCTTCAATATAGGCGCCATGGAAAGAGTTATCGCCGAGCGGATTACCTTTTTGCCATGATTCAAGTGTTCCCCAAGAATCGATAGAGCCCAAATTAGCCTCAAACAATGCCTGGTCGTCACGGTCTTTAGTAACATGCTTGTACATATACTCACCACGAGTAAAGAAATTATCTGTTTTGTATAAGAACTCAGCACCCACATCAAATACGTTTTTCGCCCACGGCAGTTGGGCTGACAAGAAGTCCTGAGTGGCGTCTACATAAGTTTCCAATGAAGAACCGATATTCAACTCTGTTTTCAATACGTTATTTTCTACTGTACCTGTAGCAATATTGGCATAGCGGAAAGCAGCTCCTACGTGGAATGTTCTGTCCTCGTTATTGATAGGACGCCATACCCAACGGCCACCGAATGACATACCTTGATAGCCTGCAGGCTGGTCATTGTACTTATTTTCCGCAAATACACCTTGATTGGCAAAGAAATGATCATTGTAGAAAATATAGCTCACCCCCAACTCACGGGATGGCGAGAAAGCGTTGGCGGCAGCCGAACGGGAAATAAAGTGCAAACTTCCGCGACTGGTATTGTTTGCCATTGATGCCGGATTGTTGTAGTAACCGGCTTTAAAGCGATGAGTACCCTTTGCACCTTCCAACGAGTATTGCAGGAAAATATTCTTCTGTGAGAATTTACCCTTGGAAAAATCAAAATCCGCATAGAAGTACCAGTCTTCATAACTCATCGAGGTACGAATGCGTGCATCGGTAATAGCAGCTCCCGATTTCACCGGAGTGAAGTCAGAGTGATAGTATGCACCGTCCATCATAAAACGTGCGCCAATCGTAAAGTTCAAGTTTTCCTTGGCGTTGCTAACATTAACAACCGGCTTATTATCAAAGTCCTGAGCTTGGATTACCGATCCTGACAGTGACAATGCAGCCAATACCGGCATTAAAATATACTTTTTCATATAATATAATCTGTATTAGTGTTAATAAATTAATTAGTAACCAAGTCTTTTAAGTGTTTCAACCGCATCCGGAACCGTTTGAGGAGCCGGCGCTTTACGCAGACCATTGTCAATTAAGTATTTCAGACTCATTTCAGAACGGTTGGTAAACAAACCGTCACCATAGATACCATGCAGAACTTCATCATATTGTACGGTATTTCCCCAGTTATACTGGCCGAAATATTTTCCCATTTGCGCATAAGAGTCGAATGAGTACGGATGATTGAGCATTCCTGATTTCTTAATAAGATAAGCCTGCCACGGAGCATTCATTTCCGGATAGTCATTAGGAGCGCCTGCAATACAAGGACCGATGATATGAGCCTTATATTCCAAACCGAGATTAATGAAAGAAGCATAACCTTGAGGTGTGTCATATTTCAAGTCGGTAGCCCCATTACCTTCCCACAACAAGAAGCACATAGGTATCTTACCCTGGAACTCTTCTGCTGTACGACGAAGACTCTCAAGAGAGAATGTCTGAAGAATAACCTTACCGTTAGTATTACCTACATTAACTTTATTATTTTTATAGAAAGGTTCTCCGTCGCAAGGCTTGGTAATGATATTCCAGCCGAGTTCATCAAGTTTGTTATAAACGCGTTTTTCAAAATCCGAAGGGTTCAGCCATGACTCTTTAAATTCAATATAGACACCCGGACGGTTACCGGTATCCTGCGGGTCATCCACATACTCAAACTTATACGTCAAACAATCACGGGGTTTATCCGGATTCCAAGTACCGGTAACGGTGTATATACGCTCACCGTCGGCATCACGTGCCAGCATTTTCCCTTCAGCATAACGGATTTGGTCTTCAAGAGCCGAGATATACTGATGTTGTTCGGAAAAAGACTCACGAGCCTGTTCAATGCTTGTTTCGTTAAACCAACTACCGGCATCAAGAGCAAGTAATTCCTCATACATATAAGACATTGCATAGTAAGGACGAAAACTGGCTTTATCGGCTGCAACAAGCTTTTCAGCTTCTGCCTCACTCATTCCATGACGCATATAAAACGCCTTACGGGTTGCAGGTACCAGTTCGCTATATACGTTTTCAATGTTGGTGGTACGTTTCAAGTTATCATCGTGATTGGCAAGGATAACACCGTCCTTTGTACACTGAAGGTCGGATTCAAGATAGTCCGCACCCATCTCGCGTGCCCAGCGCCAGGCAGACTCTGTTTCTTCCGGGGCCCAGAAAGTAGAGCCGCGATGCGCCATTACAGCATAATCGGGTACATAGTCGCGCACTTTTGCCATTTCGGCAGAGATTGTGTTTACTTCAACACGTGTTGCATCATTATTCACATCTGTAAAATCTTGGTCTTCACAGGAAGTGAAAGCTACTAAGGCCATACCTAACAAGGTTGCGCTTAATTTGATTGGATTCTTCAACATAGTTTAATTTTTAAGGTAAATACTGGTTTAAAGTCATTCTATATTATCTTAAAAAGATTATTTTTTGTTTCTTTCTGCAAGCAATGCTTTCTCGTCTTTATAAGTGAAAGACATCAACAAAATGGACAAGGCGCAGGCAATAAGCAGGAGTATGAAAGTCCAGTCCCAGCCTGCCATTTCGGCTACATAGCCGAGAACCACATTGGCAAGGATGGCTGTTCCGAAGAAGTACCCGAAGAACCCGGTAAGTCCGGCAGCCGTACCGGCGGCATTCTTGGGAGCAAGGTCGAGCGCTTGAACACCGATCAGCATTACCGGACCGTAGATGAAGAAACCGATAGCAATCAGAGACAAGGTTACAATTACATAGTTATCGGAGAAATGCCAGTAAAGGAAAATAAACACAGCAACAATAGCCATGAAGATGATAGTAGTCATGGCGCGTCCGCCCTTAAATACCTTGTCGCTTAACCAGCCGCAAACCAATGTTCCGGGTATTGCCGCAAATTCATAAGCAAAATATGCCCAACCGGCTTGCTTGATATCATATCCTTGAGCTTCTTTCAGGAAAGTAGGAGCCCAATCGAGACATCCGTAACGTACCATGTAGACAAATGCATTAGCGATAGCGATGTACCAAAGCATCTTGTTATTGAATACATGCTTAAAGAAGATTTCTTTTGCCGTAAGCACTTCCTCCTGCTTCTCGCTATAATTCTTGGGATAATCATTACGATACTTCTCAATGGAAGGAAGTCCGCAAGATTGAGGAGTGTCACGTATCAGGCAGTATGCCACTAATGCCACAAGGATAGCCACTGCCGCCGGGAATACATACGTACCGATGAGGAAGTAACGGGATGAGTCAGCGCCATAGAACCAGGAACCGAACCACAATGCGCCATAAACAGCCATCGGACCAACCAATGCACCGCCCACATTATGAGCGCAGTTCCAGATGGACATCATCGTTCCGCGTTCGGTCACCGAGAACCAGTGAGTCATGACACGTCCGCAAGGAGGCCAGCCCATACCGTTAAACCAACCTACCAGGAAGTTTAAAGCAGCCATTACGATAATAGCCAGTGATTTCTGTTCCGGACCGAAGAATTGCACCGGTACAATCATAAACATCATGGAGACAGCAGCCAAAATCAATCCTAACGGAAGGAATACGCGTGCATTACTGCGGTCGGACACGCTTCCCATCAAGAATTTGGACAAAGCGTAAGCCACGGCATTCATAGAAAGAACGATACTCAACTCACCCTTTTCAAAACCAAACTGAGCAAGCTCCGGAATGGCCATCGAGAAGTTTTTACGCACGATATAAAAACCTGCGTAACCGATAAATATACCCAGGAAGACTTGCCAACGATAACTTTTATACGTCGAATCAATCTTCTCTGCCGGTAATTCCTGCTTATGAGCAGGTGGTGCTAAAAAATTCCACATAGTACTAAGATTTTAAGAATAATATTATTTGTTACTATTTAGTTTGCTGGTTTCTTCTAAGTCCAGAGCTTCTGCAAGTATCGAAATCGGGTGTTTTACTTTTGCCGGAGTGGACATCTCGATCTGCCATTTACAAGTTTCGCAATCGGTAGCGACAAAATCGGCCGCCACTTCTTCTATCTGACGGAACAGTGAAGCGCCTATTCCCTGTGATGTTTCATAGTTTTCCTTTTTAAAACCGTATGTACCTGCGATTCCACAACATTGGGAATTAAGTACGGTGAGATTTACATTGGGAATACTGCGCAGCAAAGCGATGGAATAATACGCCCAACCGAGTTTTTCCATGTGGCAAGGCGTATGATAGGCTATCTTCATCTTTACATCATCACGGAATTTCAGTTTTACATTTCCCTCTTCAAGCAAGCGGAAAATGAAACGGGTAGCCAATTCTATGCTGTCGCGTACATCTGCATTATCAATTCCAAGCAAATGCGGATATTCATCCCTCATTGTAAAAATACAAGTCGACGAAGCCCCGACTACCGGACGCTTATCTTCAAAAATCGACTTACGGACAGAGCGGAGATTTGCTTCAGCTTGCTTGCGCGCCTGATTTATCAAACCGTTGGAAATCAAAGCCACTCCGCAGCATTTCTCTTTTTCAAGCAAATGCACTCCATAGCCTATTGCGTTAAGCACACTCACCATATCTTTACCCAACCGGGGGAAATTATAATTGATGTAACAACCGTGGAAGAAACTTACATGCTTCCCGTAGTTATCCTGAGAAGCCATCGCATTCTTTTTGAACCAGTTCTCGAATGTCTGGGAAGAATACTTCGGAAATACACGATGATGGTCTATTTTCAAGACTCCGTCCATTACCATTTTCACCGGTTTCAGAGACAATGTGGTATTCACTACGGGAGCAAAGGCGGACGCCATAGTACCTACGAAATCCGTATTTGCCAGCATAATATCGCGTAACGCCGGTTTCTTCTTGCTATATTTGATACGTGCCAACTGAATGATGTCGCCAATCTTCACATTCGAAGGACAAGCCACTTCACAACGTTTACAATTCAAGCAATATTTCAGCGCTTCATCAAAATATTCGCCTCTTTTCAAGCGAAGACGCTCTTCGTCCGGACCGGCCTGCTTCGGACCGGGATATTTAGGATTCACCGGGATAACCGGACAATATACCGTACAAACCGTACATTTGATACATTGCTCAAAATTGTTTTCGCTTATATTATTCTGCTGCATATTCATGACATCATCCTTTTATTAAGTTATCCGCTACATATAATGCCGTAAGCATGGAAATACCGGCACCGCAACCTTCATGTATTGTATTGGACCCGCTCAACACCGACCCAATGGCAAACAGATTCCGTTGCGCATCACCCTTAATCTTTATCCGTAACTTATCATCGGTAGCTACACCGAATGTCATATAATTCTGTTTATTGAAGAAAGCCTTGTCATACCAACTGTCACGTCCGGGAGTGAAATCGACATCACTACCGAAAACTGGTTCGATAACGCTATCCGGCTGCGCAACCAATCCGTTGCTGAAATAGCTGCCCGAAGCAAGGATAAAGTTTTCCGCCACAAATGAGATGTCTCCATGATTGACAGAGTATACCGCCTGCACTTTATTACCGCTGAAATCAGCTTTCACTACCGTATCACCCAACATATAAACTCCTCCCAACTCTTCAAAAGAACGGCGGAGTTGTTGCTGCGCACGAATACCCGGAACGGAAGGCGGCATTGTAGGAATCAGCCACACCGGAATATCCAACGATTCTTTCAGCTTCTTTACCGACGCCGCGGACGACAATCCGAATACAGCCGGCAAAGCAACGATGTCGAAGCCGGATATCTTTCCGGTCAACTCCAGAATCAAAGCTTCAAGCGTTTTTTCATTCTCCAATACTCTGGCAATGTTGGTAGAACGCATTTCCGTCGGACTGATCCGTAATCTTTCCAGTTCCGGAAGATTAATAGAGGAAATCCGGCATTCGGCGCCATACTTCTCAAAGCTGTCGGCAACAAACTTCGTGTTGAAATCAAGGAATCCGGCCATATTGACTACCAGAATCTTCTTACCGGCTATATCATTTGCCGAGGAAAGCGGCGTAAAATCAGAGAACGTCAGCCACGTCGGCTTCAACGTACCCATCGGAGTTATGCGTAAATGATTATGCTCGGCGTCACCGTTCACTTCAATGCCGCAATCGAGGAACTGCTGCTTTGCTTCACGAACGTAGTAGGCAAAATTATCGCCCAACTTAGCGTATGGATGGTTCGTACCAACCTTGTCAGCCGCAGCCACAGGATTGTCCACCTTCGTTCCGTCGGCAAGCTCGTTAAGCAAATCAAATGAACCGGAAGAAAAATGCAACGCACTTTGCCCGGTGGAAACGATAGCACATTTCACGCCATTCTTCTGCAAACGGATTCCACACGTCAGACCGGCAAGTCCCCCACCTATTATTAAAGTATCAAATTTCATCTCTATTCATTTTATTCCATTCCACAAACTCCACTGTATACCCACTGGGTATATTCACTTTCACGCAATGCTTCGCCCCATGCCACAGGATACAATCCTTTCCAGCGTTCGTTCAGGAACGAAGCCAGGTCATTCTTCGCTTTTTGAGAACAATTATGCGCCTCACCCAACAATCCTGCCGCACGACAAGCGCAGAGTTCTCCCTGACAGGTTCCCATACCGACGCGTGTGCGACGACGCAAGTCTATCAGATTATGCACATCAAGTTCGTTTACAGCATAGTTTACCTCACCTACGGTCACATCTTCACATTCGCAAACCAGACTGTTGTCATACTTGCTTTCCGACGCAATCCTGGCGGCCATTTCACCGTGACGTCCGACCGAAGAACGTTTGGGTTGATCCGTCGTCACTTGTTTACCGTCAGACCGTCCCTCTTCCAAACGCGAACCGGGAAGGGGTTCATTCATCGTAGTACAAGGCTTGTCAATGCCAAGTTTCTTGCAAGCCAGATTCGTAGCCCATTCCGCCATCAGTCGATAAGTCATCAACTTTCCGCCGGTAATAGTTACAAAGCCCGCAACACCATCACGTATCTCATGATCCAGCAACACGATGCCACGGCTGATGTTACGTCCGGAAGGGTCGTTATCGGCGGCCACCAGCGGACGAACGCCGGCGTATGCGCGCAAAATACGAGTTGTAGCCAAAGCAGGAGCCAACTTCTCCCCCTCCGACAACAACAAATCAACCTCTTCCGACGTAACCCGCACATCATCCACCTCATCAAAGCCCACGCGACTGGATGTCGTTCCAATCAGGCAGATCGTATCTCCAGGAACAAGAATATCTGCATTGGCAGGCTTGCGGCAACGGTTAAGCACAACATTATTGATTCGATGCCCAAAAATCAATAATGAGCCTTTTGCAGGGAACATGTCCACCCTTATGCCTGCTTTTGCAGCAATGCCATGTCCCCAAATACCTCCCGCATTAATAGTCAGAGGTGCGTAATAATTATGTTCTGTTTTCGTTTTATGATTAAATACAGTGACTCCGACGATACTTCCCCGGTCCTGAATCAATGCTGTCACTTCATGATAAACCAGTACTTTCGCACCGTGAGCTTTGGCATCAATAACATTTGCCAGAGTCAGTCTGAAAGGGTCTATCGAACCGTCAGGCACTTTCACCGCTCCTGTTATGGCAGGATTAACAGAAGGTTCTATCAATCTCGCCTCGGCAGGGTCTATCACTTGCGCATTGATACCTGCGGCCCGACACGATTCCACAAATAAGTTTTGATACGAAAGGTCGTCTTCCGGAAGAGAGATAAACAAGCCGCCGTTTTCTTCTACACAATGGCGCGCTATCTTCCGAAGAATCATATTCTCCTTGATACATTCGGCAGCCGATTCCCTATCAGTCACCGCATAACGGGCGCCACTATGAAGCAATCCGTGGTTTCGCCCGGTGGCACCAGCAGCAAAATCAAAGCGTTCTACAAGCAAAACACGCATTCCACGTAAGGAACAATCTCTTGCCGTACCCGCTCCGGTCGCACCTCCACCAATAATAATGATGTCAAATTCGTTAATTTCGCCATTAAGTACCATGTCTCTTATAATATTAGTTAACGTCGTTTGATTTCAAGATTAGGATAACAGCGCTTTTGCTTTCTTATCAAAACGACTTAGGTTTCATTTCGCAACAAATATAAATTCTATTTTTATAATAACGAAACATTTCCTTTGTTTTTTTACTGAAAAGCAGAAAAAAAATCTTCAGACAGGAAGTTTTATATAAAAAACGACAACAAGACTTACGTTTCAAAAGAAAAGATAACAGAACTACTGTTTTATAATTTCTTAGCATTATGAGTTTTCCCATACTGTTTTTTTCAAGTATATTAGCGC
Source organism: Bacteroides clarus (assembly GCF_015555825.1). NCBI lineage: Bacteria > Pseudomonadati > Bacteroidota > Bacteroidia > Bacteroidales > Bacteroidaceae > Bacteroides > Bacteroides clarus. The sequence goes on from NZ_JADNLF010000005.1 coordinate 46,219, forward strand.
ATTAAATACGATTTTCAAGCTTATTATGACAAAAGAAGAGAGACAATCTATCATATTAGAATTGTTGATACAGCATAATTCGATTCTGGTAACGGACTTAGCCACACACCTTAACGTTTCGTCAGTTACGATACGCAAGGACTTAACCGATCTCGAAAGAGAAAAGAAACTATACCGAAATCACGGAAAAGCGATTTTAATAGACCCCTATATCGACAACAGGAATGTTAGCGAGAAGGAAAAGCTGTATGTCGAGGAGAAGAGACTGATCGGAATGAAAGCCGCAAGCCTCATCGCTCCCAAAGATTCTATACTTATAGCATCGGGAACAACCATGCACGCACTCGCGCGCAGCATAGTTCCGGTGGACGAATTGACCGTCATTACCGCTTCCATGGAAGTATCGAACATCCTGGCAAGCGAAAAGAACATATATATCATCCAACTGGGCGGTATATTACGGCATAGCAGCCTGTCCGTAGTAGGAAAATATGCAGAGAATATATTGGCGGATTTCTCGTGCAGCAAGTTATTCATCGGTGTAGACGGTATCGACCTCGATTTCGGTATCACCACCACCAACATGATGGAAGCAAGTCTTAACCGCGTCATGATGCAAACCGCCCAGAAAACGATTGTGCTTGCAGATTCTTCCAAATTCGGGCGGCGCGGTTTCAGCAAGATTTCCGACATGGAGGATGTCGACCATATCATCACCGACTCCCGCATCCCCCCTTCCACCGCTTTACGCTTAGAGGAGATGGGCATCGAACTGACAATTGCCGATGCCGGTTATCACAATAACATGTAAAAAGAAAACAGGTGCCATAAAGTCCTTATGACACCTGTTTCATATCTATTTATAATGTATATGAAATCAATTCCCCTCTACATGAAGCCCCGTTTCATCCAGGACATAGGTTTTGAAGCTATCGGAATAAGTATAAATACTGAAATAAACATCCACGCCCTGCACACCTTCAGTCATATATTGTTTTAAGGGAACGGACAGATAGGCACGCTTACCGTAATCTTGCACATCGCTACTCACATCGTGATATAAAGTCAACCGCACTTTGGCGCGTCCGCTATCTTCATCTATCGAAACTCCATCCTCTACAAAATGAAAAAGATGTTTGCCCTGCTGCTTCACCTCTAAAACAACATTCAGATAATCATATCCCAACCAAATACTCCGTATTTCAGAAGGTTCCGTTTTCACTCCCCCTTCAAATTCACCGGCAGTCAGAGGCAGGGGAGAAATCGTTTGCAACAGAGCATACAGTTTTACGCCTGAAACCCGACCGTCACCGGCGACCGACGTCTCATAACTGGCGACAATACGAACGGATGCATCCGCGTTCGTACGCAGGCCTGACGCATCCTCAAGAATTTGAAACGTCTCGCCTTCATCGGTCAACACCGACTCCAACCGTCCGTCCGCTCCGGAAAACGCAGTCATAAAATCCTGCTTCACGGAAGGATAATGATAGTCATCATCGCCGCATGATACCGACAGGCACGACACAACGGCGACAAACAGGCCACAGCAGTACTTTTTCATACCCACTTACTACACACTGTTACGATTCCTCTTTACGCAACCAATCGACAAGCCCTTACTTGGTCGCAGCCAAATAATTCGTCAACGGATTGGCATACATCAACAACAACTTCTCACGCAAGAAATCCACATCCTTGTCAGGAATAGTGATACGCTCCAGCTGACCGTCAATATAACTTGTAAAGCGCTTCTTATCCTCTGCCGTATAATGTTCGACAAACTCCTCGGCATTGTGCAGCAAGTCGTGAGCCACATAATTATTGGCAAAAATACGATAGTTGGCATGAATACGCTTATCAATCAAAGCGGATATGGCAACGAACAACTCCGGTTTCGGCAATGTTCTGTCCAATTCGCCCAAATCTTCATTGATACAAGATGCCATACGGAAACATACACGGCCTTTGTATCCCAGAAGTCCGGTCTGCATGTTCAGCAAGTCGTCATCCGTGGTTTTCTTAAAGTCGGGTATATCACGCTTCAGCTGGAATTCCTGCGCTTTCAGATAGTCGCAAGGATCATATTCGTACGAAATGGAAAGCGGAACGATATTCAGTTCCTGAAGATTGGTGATGATGTCTCCGTCGCCGCCCATCGCCAACATTTTCAGAACGCTATCCTGCGTGATGTCATTAGAGTCCTTGGCACGTCCCTCGCGTTGGGCTATCCAGATGGACTGCTTCTTTTCCGCAATCGTGTAGTGCATATAACGCGACATACGAATGGACGACTCCAACATCTGGCGCATGGTAAGCGCGCGCTGCACGGTGAAGCATTTATTGATACGCACCAATTTCTTAATCCAGGGATAAATCAGCAGATTATCACCGATAGCAATTTCTACGGTATCCAACCCCTGCTCCACCAGAAGAACAGACAAGAAACCGGAGTCGAGAATGATGTCCCTGTGATTGGACACATAGGTATAGGCAGACTGCTTGTTCAACACAGCCATACTTTCCAGTATCAGTCCGTCTGTAGTATCTTTGGCTAATTTATGCAAGATGCCGTAGCAAAGGTTTTCCTGGAACTCCTGCTTGGTCTTGCTCGCACGCATTTTCTGCGCGATAGCCTCAAAAGGAACACCCGGCATAACGGCGCAAGCCACTTGTTGGAAGGCCGGGTCAGCAATTAATTCCTCAAAAATCTGAGGTAGTTCTTCGTCATGATAAGGGCGGATTTCTTCAAATTCCATGATATGCAATTTTAAATTTTAAACAATAAGCATTTGGTTTCAAGACTAATAAACGGGCATCTAATAGTCGGTTGATACCTAATAGTTAATATCTAAAATTGGTTTTCTATTATATCTGTCATTACATCTTTAATATCCAGGTTCGCCGCACGTACCTGCTGCGGGATAAAACTGGTAGCGGTCATACCCGGAGTAGTGTTTACTTCCAGCAGATTTATTTTCTTTCCTTCGGTAATGATATAGTCTACGCGGATAATTCCGGAAGCTCCGAGGATATCATAAATGGCGGAAGTAAGTTTCTGCACGCGGTCGCGCAGTTCATCGGGAATGCGTGCCGGAGTTATTTCGTCCGACTCACCGTTATATTTGGCTTTATAGTCAAAATACTCATTATGCGATACCACTTCCGTAATAGGGAACACCACAGACTTTTCTTTGGTCTTGTAGCAACCGCAAGTAATCTCCATACCTTCCATAAAAGCCTCCACCAAGACTTCTTTCGCTTCGGCGAAAGCCTTTGCAACGGCAGGTTGTATCTGCTCTTTCGTATTTACCTTCGTCACCCCGAAGCTGGAACCGCCCAGACTGGGCTTGATGAAACAAGGCAAGCCTATCTTCTCAATCACATCTTCGTCGGAAACAGACTGCCCCTGGCGAAGCAGCAAAGAGTCGGCGATACGCACACCGAACGTTTTCAGATATTGATTGCAGGCAAACTTATCATACGTCAGTGCGGCCGCAAGCACTCCGCAACAGGAATAAGGTATATGAAGCATATCGAAATATCCCTGCAAACGCCCGTCCTCACCCGGAGTTCCGTGAATGGTGATATATGCAAAGTCGAATACAACCTTCGCGCCGTTCAGCCGGAAGCTGAAATCATTACGGTCTACCGGAGCTTTCGTACCGTCGGGAAGCTGCACGTGCCAGTCCGGCCCCTGCATCTCTACTATATATAATGTGTACCTCTCCTTGTCGATGAAGGAGTAGATTCCTTGTGCACTACGCAGGGAAACTTCGAATTCGGAAGTGTCTCCTCCGCATACAATAGCAATTGTGCGTTTCATTCTAATTCTCTATTACTAATATAGCCTCTCCACTTATCAATCAGCCGACTCATATCATCCGGCAACTCCGAGGTAAAGTACATTTCCTCCCCGGTGACGGGATGTACGAACCCCAGCGTCATGGCATGAAGCGCCTGCCGCGGACAAGTATCAAAGCAATTGTTTACAAACTGTTTGTATTTGGCAAAATGGGTCCCTTTCAGAATCTCATGGCCGCCATAGCGTTCATCATTAAAGAGGATATGTCCGATATGCTTCATGTGCACACGGATTTGATGGGTACGGCCTGTTTCGAGGATACACTCCACAAGCGTCACATACCCCAGGCGTTCCAGCACACGATAATGGGTAACGGCATGCTTACCCTGGTCATCGGGCAGAACGGTCATCTGCATACGGTCTTTAGGATTACGCCCCACATTACCGATGATTGTACCTTCGTCTTGTTCCACATTTCCCCAGACGAGGGCACGGTAACGGCGTTTGGTGGTTTTATTGAAGAATTGCAGACCGAGATTGGTCTTGGCATCCGGTGTTTTGGCAATCACCAGCAAACCGGACGTATCTTTGTCGATACGGTGCACAAGCCCCACATGCGGGTCGTTGGCATCGTAATCGGGAATATCTTTCATGTGCCAGGCGATGGCGTTGACGAGCGTACCGTGATAATTCCCGTGCCCGGGATGTACCACCAGCCCCGCCGGCTTATTGACAACCATCAGGTACTTGTCTTCATACACTATATCCAGGGGAATATCTTCGGGGATAACCTCGTTTTCGTAACGGGGACGGTCCATCATCACCGTTATCACGTCCAAAGGTTTCACTTTGTAACTGCTCTTGACCGGCTTATCGTTCGCCATCACAAATCCGGCATCGGCGGCTTTCTGTATACGGTTACGCGAAGCATTGGTCAGACGGTCGAACAGATATTTGTCCACACGCATCATCTCCTGCCCTTTATCCACTACCACGCGGAAGTGCTCATAAAGCTGCGACTCATCACCGACAGGTTCTATATCGTCCAGTACATCATTTTCTATGTCGTCCGGTAACTCTTCGATCATCGTTTGTCCTTTTTAAGAATTAAAGACAGCTTCATTCCCGTACACCTACCTGCGTTAAATTCAAAACCAAGACTCATCGGCCGCAGAACCTTCGGAACCAACCGGTTCCTGAGTCTCCGTTCCGTTATTCGCGGACAAAGAATCGCTTTCCAGTACCTCTCTGTCACCATTGCCCACCATCAAAGTCAGCGTTGCGCCCATAGGCACTTTTTCATCGATGGCGAGCATGCGCCCCTGATACTTCACGCCATATACCCAGTCCTTTTCACCTGCCATGTATTCGATGTCGTTCAGCTTGAAGCCCGAAGCCAGAATGCGCGCTTCGGCCTGACGCAAGGAACTGTTATCCGCCACATCGGGAACAGCCTGCAAAGGTATATTGATGGCATTGATTGTCAGATAAATGATGCGGCCTTCTTTCACCTTTTGTCCGGCGGCCGGATTATAGTCCAAAATGCAGCCGGCAGGTTTGTCCTTGACGTAAGTGGAATCGGAAACGACACAGGCCAGCCCCCGGTTACCGAACACCGTTCCGGCTTCCGCTACCGTCATGCCCTTCACATCAGGTACTACCACAGCCTCACCGTGGCGGGTATATATATCTATTCCTTTTAAAGTTCCGAACAGCAACAAGGCTACCACAACAATCATTGCCATGACGTTTATCCAGAAGTATTTGTTCTGCCGGAAAGAAAAAAATTCCTTTATAGTCATAATCACTACAATTTGGTGCAAAGATAATGCAAACAGAGAGCAGAATAAAAGAACTTGTTCATTTTTTATGCCGAGGTGCGGTTTATCTTCGCTTTTGTTGCAAAGATAATGCAATTTAGGCGCATTGCAATGATGTTTTCTTGAAAGTTTCACAAAAGAAAAGCCGCAAAACACTGTCACCAGTCCTTTGCGGCTTTCTTATTTCTCTATCAAAAGGAATGACTTACGCCTTCACTCCGTTGTATTCGTCAGAAACAGTCAGTTTCTTTCTGCCTTTGGCACGACGTGCGGCCAATACTCTACGACCATTGGCTGTAGCCATTCTCTCACGGAATCCGTGTTTGTTTTTTCTCTTTCTGTTAGAAGGTTGAAATGTTCTTTTCATTACTGTATCTTGTTTTATGTTATTATTCTACGTAATCGGGCTGCAAAAATAGAGACTTTTTCTAAAATAACCAAGAGATAACTCATTTTATCTCAAAACTTTTTGTGTTTTTTACCGATTTCCATTACTTTTGCACCCGCAAATCAAGGGAAACATCTTAATAACATAATAATAATAAAGACTATAAAAGTATGATTAATGCCCAAGACATTAAAAACGGAACTTGCATCCGCATGGACGGCAAACTGTATTTCTGCATCGAATTCCTGCATGTAAAACCGGGAAAAGGTAATACTTTCATGCGTACCAAGCTGAAAGATGTAGTCAACGGCTATGTTCTTGAACGCCGCTTCAACATCGGCGAAAAGCTGGAAGACGTACGCGTAGAACGTCGTCCCCATCAATATCTCTATCATGACGGCGACAACTACCAGTTTATGAACCAGGAAACTTTCGACCAAATTCCTATCGCTCACGACTTGATTAACGGCGTAGACTTCTTGTTGGAAGGAATGGTTGTAGACGTGGTATCCGATGCTTCTACCGAAACGGTTCTGTATGCCGACGTACCTGTGAAGATTCAGCAGAAGATTACATACACCGAACCGGGATTGAAAGGCGATACAGCTACCAACACCCTGAAACCCGCAACAGTAGAATCAGGCGCGACAGTACGCGTACCGTTGTTCATCAACGAAGGCGAAACCATCGAAATCGATACTCGTGACGGTTCTTACGTAGGTCGCGTAAAAGTATAAAACTCCTTCTTTAAATAGTTGGAAGCCTGTCGGGACAGTTCGCCCCGACAGGCTTTTTCTTTTTACAGCACATGGCGATAAAAACGCCGCCACGAACCGAGCAATGTAAGGCCATAACCGACATGCCTGAGGAATGCCGGAACCGGAATTTGTCGTGTCCATCGGATTTAGTTCCTAATAACAACATTCGCAGGATTTATGCGTTCCCATCGGACTTATCAGTATCTTTAATACTACATGCTAATTCGTTAGACAGCCGTTGCCCGTTCGTTAGACAGTTGTCTAACGAACGGGCAACAGTTGTTGAACGAAAGGATGACATCCGTCTGACGAATTATGACTGACGATGCGGCCTCTTGTTATTTATTGTACCATCCCCTATCTATCACCAAATAAAAGCGTATCTTTGCAACATCAACTTCCGCAACCCGATAAAGAAAAAGACACAGAGATATGCGATACTCCGTTATCATCCCCGTATACAACCGCCCCGATGAAGTGGACGAACTCCTGCAAAGCCTTACCCGGCAAAGCTTTAAGGATTTTGAAGTCATCATTGCAGAGGACGGCTCTTCCGTTCCTTGCAAGGACATCGCAGACCGTTATCAGAACATGCTGGATATCCATTATTACGCCAAACCCAATTCCGGGCCGGGGCAAACGCGCAATTACGGCGCCGAACGCAGCCGGGGGGAATACCTGATTATACTCGACTCCGACTGCATCCTTCCCGAAGGCTATTTTGCGGCGGTGGAAGAAGAGTTGCGGAAAGCCCCCGCCGACGCTTTTGGCGGACCGGACCGGGCGCATGCATCGTTTACCGATATACAGAAAGCCATCAACTACTCCATGACTTCGTTCTTCACTACCGGCGGCATCCGCGGCGGGAAGAAGAAGATGGACAAGTTCTATCCGCGAAGCTTCAATATGGGCGTACGCCGTGAGGTTTACGAAACGCTCGGCGGCTTTTCACGGATGCGTTTCGGAGAAGACATCGATTTCAGCATCCGCATCTTCAAAGGCGGATATCAATGCAGGCTATTTCCCGGAGCATGGGTATATCATAAACGGCGGACGGACTTGAAGAAGTTCTTCAAGCAGGTACACAACTCCGGCATTGCCCGCATCAACCTCTACAAGAAATATCCTGAATCTCTAAAAATAGTTCACCTGCTGCCGGCCGTATTCACATTAGGAGTAGCCGTACTGCTGGCAGGCGCGCTCTTCTGTCCGTACAGCCTGCTTCCGATCGCGTTGTATGCGTTACTTGTCTGCACGGATTCCGCTATCCGGAACAAGAGCCTGCGCATCGGCATCTATTCCATCGCCGCATCTTTCATCCAGCTTATCGGATACGGAACCGGTTTTTGGCGTGCCTGGTGGAACCGCTGCATACTCGGTAAAGACGAGTTTGAGGCATTCAAGAAGAACTTTTATAAATAACGGGCAGTGAAGGAGCTGCAGGCGGTAAGAAGAAAAGGCATGGAGAAATTAACAATCAACCGGTGGGCAGCCGAAGACCGTCCGCGGGAGAAAATGATGCTGAAAGGCGCGGAAGCCCTGAGCGACGCAGAGCTGCTGGCCATACTTATCGGCTCGGGAAACACCGAAGAAAGTGCCGTAGCACTGATGCAGCGGACACTTGCCTGCTGCAACAACGACCTGAACCAATTAGGGAAATGGGAAGTACGAGACTTCTCCCGCTTCAAAGGTCTCGGACCCGCCAAAAGCATCGCCATCATGGCCGCCCTCGAACTGGGTAAACGCAGAAGACAGCAAGAGCATCCGGAACGCGCCGTGATACACTCGTCCAACGACATCTACGAAATCTTCCATCCGCTGTTGTGCGACCTCACCATAGAAGAGTTCTGGGTGCTCCTGCTCAACCAGGCTTCCCGTGTCATCGATAAGGTACGAATCAGCCGGAGCGGCATCGACCAAACCAGCGCCGATGTAAGAAGCATCCTGCGCGAAGCATTGCTGCAACGCGCTACACAGATTGCGCTGATACACAACCATCCTTCGGGAAACCCGCATCCCAGCATGAACGACCGCCGGCTGACGCAGTTCATACAGAAAGGCGCGCAAACCATGAACATCCGCCTGATTGACCACGTTATAGTCACAGACGGCAGATATTACAGTTTTAATGACGAAGGAGCGCTGTAATGTAGTGTGTACATTCTTTGTAGTTTCAATTAAAATCTTTAGATTTGCTTCGCTAAACCAACAAACCGTACGAATATGACCAAATTTGAAATAGAAGAGAAAATAGTTGCCATGCTGAAAACCGTATTCGACCCGGAGATTCCGGTAAACGTGTACGATCTGGGGCTCATCTACAAAATAGATGTTGCCGACAGCGGCGACGCAACCATCGACATGACCCTGACGGCTCCCAACTGCCCCGCCGCAGACTTCATCATGGAGGATGTCCGCCAGAAGATAGAATCGATAGACGGAGTGAATTCCGCCACCATCAACCTGGTATTCGAACCCGAATGGGACAAGGACATGATGAGCGAAGAAGCCAAACTGGAATTGGGTTTTCTCTAACGAATAACGGAACTGTGTATAAATGAAGAACGTATATTTCCTATCAGACGCACACCTGGGTTCACGGGCCATCGAGCACGGACGGACACAGGAACGACGGTTAGTCAACTTCCTCGACAGTATCAAACATAAGGCGGCTGCCGTATATTTGCTGGGCGACATGTTCGACTTCTGGTACGAATTCCGCACGGTCGTGCCCAAAGGCTACACCCGCTTTCTCGGCAAGTTGTCCGAACTGACGGATATGGGCGTGGAAGTACACTTCTTCACCGGCAATCACGACATCTGGTGCGGAGATTATCTGACTAAAGAATGCGGGATCATCATTCACCGCGAGCCTCTCACTACGGAAATCTACGGAAAAGAGTTCTACCTGGCCCATGGCGACGGACTGGGCGATCCGGATAAAAAATTCAAGCTGCTGCGTACCATGTTCCACAGCCGTACGCTTCAAACTCTGTTCTCCGCCCTGCATCCCCGTTGGAGCGTAGAGCTCGGACTGACGTGGGCCAAGCACAGCCGTCTGAAAAGAATAGACGGGAAAGAGCCCGACTACATGGGCGAGAACAATGAGCATCTGGTACTCTATACCAAAGATTACCTGAAAAGCCACCCGAACATCAACTTTTTCATCTACGGTCACCGGCACATCGAACTGGATTTGATGTTGAGCGCCACCGCCCGTGTCCTTATCCTCGGCGACTGGATAAATTATTTCTCTTATGCCGTATTCGACGGTGAGAACCTTTTCCTGGAGGAGTTTATCGAAGGAGAGACCAAACTATAAACCATCCATCTCGACTTTCAAGAATCGTTTATTCTTATAAATGATTACGAAAAAGGACAAAAAGCCGGAACTTTTTGCCCGGTATCTTGTAGTATCATCATAACCATTAAAAAATAAAAGCGTTATGGATGATATGATTTACAGAAACGATTCGATTGCCGAAGAGAACATAGACCCGAACGGCCGCCCGGCAGAGAATAAATTTGAAGAATGGAGCGAGGAAGTTTCCGAACGGACAGACCTCGGCTATAAAGAGCAAAAAGTAAAATCCGCCAAAGAACGGAAAAAGCTCATTAAAGAAATGGATGAGATCATCAAAAAAGAGATAGAATGAAAATAGGGTGTCAATCATAGTTTTGACACCCTATTTCTATTATCTGACCCTTTTTCTTATTTATATCCGGCAGCTTTGGCAATGCGTTTCGGAATTTCCGTATTATCCATCTTGCCGACAAACAGTCCGGAGCCCGCACCTATTGCAAAAACAGGAACATAACCGGCTGTATGGCTGGAGCTGGTCCATCCCACCATGGCTATCTGGCTCATTACCTTTTTGGCAGCGGCGGCCAACGGCTCGGTCTTGGCATAAAGGCTCTCCTCGAAAACAATCTTGTTTTTTACGAAAGACGTTTCATATTCATCACGAAGCATCTTTTCCTGTTCCCAGGTTAAAGGCAGCTCTTTCCAGAAGCCCATTTTATCGGCAAGTAACGCCTTTACCTCATCCCATGAAGCCTTACCGGATTTCTCTTTACGCAAGTCGGTAATCGCTTTGGAAAGAAGGTCTTGGGATTGTTTCTGATTCAACAGGGATTTCAAGTGCAATTCATACTTTCCGATGCCCAGCCCCAGGCCACCGGTTTCGTGGTCGGCGGTTACGACAATCAGAGTTTCTTTCGGGTGCTTCTTGTAGAACTCATAGGCGACCTTTACCGCATTGTCCAAATCGATAACTTCTTCAAAAACAGTAGCAGGGTCATTACCGTGGCAAGCCCAGTCTATTTTGCCGCCTTCTACCATAAGGAAGAAACCTTTATTGTTTCCTTTTGTCAGGAACGAAATGGCGCTTTCCGTTATTTCCGGTAAGGTAAGGTCGCCTTCTTCACGGTCAATAGCATAAGGAAGGCAAGATGGAACGGCACCCTCTTTCTGGATAAGTATCATCTTCTTCGCATCCGCTGCTTTGGTCTTGTATTCGTCCAAGCCGCGGGCAATCGTATAACCCGCTTCTTCCATAATGGGGAAGATACTCGGCGCTTCTTTCTTATCGGCAGTCGTAGCAGGCTTCAGGAAGCCGCCGCCCGCATAAAAGTCAAAACCGGCTTTCGGCAAGTCGAGCGCGATTTCGTAATACATGCTACGGTTGGGCTGGTGAGCGTAGAACGCCGCCGGAGTAGCGTGGTCTACGCTGACACTGGTAGTGACACCTACTTTCTTACCGGACTTCTTGGCTTTCTCGGCAACTGTCTGCAAGACGTTTTTATCATCGTCCATACCGATAGCCCCATTGTATGTCTTTGCACCGGTGGCAAGAGCCGTACCGGCCGCTGAAGAGTCGGTCACGGAATTAGTGGCGGAAAAAGTCGTAGCCACGGTACCAACCGGGAAGGTCGTAAACAAAAGCGGTTTTACACCGATACGTCCTTCTTGTTCAGCCAGGTACATCTCCGTACCGTTCACCTGGTTCACTCCCATTCCATCACCGATGAAATAGAATACATACTTTGCCTGCTGCGCATAGGATACGCCCGTCAGCAATACAAAGAGCAATACATACATTAATCGTTTCATAAACTGTTCTATTTAAAATTATCTGTAATGTCAGTGTTTTTCCTTTATAGGGAAACAAAGATAAGAATTTTAAATCATTCATATATGACGATGTTATGAAAAAGAAAGTGCCGGAAACAGTCAAGACTGTTTCCGGCACTCGTATCAAGTCCTTATTACAATACTGTTATTTGCTCAAGATAGCCATTGTGTCAGAAGCAATCATCAGTTCTTCATCGGTCGGGATAACCACTACCTTCACCTTAGAATCGTCTGTGGAGATTACAGCTTCTTCACCGCGAACCTTGTTCTTTTCCAAATCGACCTTGATGCCCATAAATTCGAGACCTTCGCATACTTCGCTGCGGCAATTGCACTGGTTCTCGCCAACACCGCCTGTAAATACGATGATATCCACACCGCCCAAAGCAGCGGCATAAGCGCCTACATACTTCTTGATGCGGTAGAAGTACATCTTTTCTGCCAGAATAGCTCTCGGATTACCGGCAGCTACGGCATTCTCCAAGTCGCGCATATCGCTTGACTCACCGAAAATACCCATCACGCCGCTCTTCTTGTTCAGCAGATTGGATACTCCGTTTGCATCCAGATTTTCCTTATCCATGATGAAAGTAACGGCACCGGCATCGATGTCACCGCTACGAGTACCCATCATCAGACCTTCCAACGGAGTCAGACCCATGCTGGTATCCATGCATTTGCCGTCTTTAATGGCAGAGACGGAGCCACCGTTACCGATGTGGCAGGTAATGATTTTCTTTCCTTCCGGCTGTACACCCAGGAATTCGCACACACGTTTTGATACATAACGATGAGAAGTTCCGTGGAAGCCATAACGGCGAACGCCATATTTTTCATACAGTTCGTAAGGAACAGCATACATATATGCATAATCAGGCATTGTCTGATGGAAAGCGGTATCAAACACACCGATCTGCGGAACATCAGGCAGAATGGCGGAAACCGCATTTACACCCTTCAGGTTGGCGGGATTGTGAAGCGGAGCCAAATCATTGCAAGCGGTAAACGCGTCCAGCACTTCCTGAGTCAGCAATACGGATTCGCTGAATTTCTCACCTCCGTGTACCATACGGTGGCCTACCGCATTGATTTCGTCCAAAGACTTGATGGCGCCGTATTCGGAGCTGATCAATGTATTCAGGATAAATTCTACACCTACGGTGTGTTCCGGTATGTCTTTTTCCAGAATCTTTTTCTCGCCATCAGGCAAGGTCAATTTCAGGAAGGAGCCTTTCAGCCCGATTTTTTCAATACCACCTTGAGCGATAACCTCTTTGTGGTCCATATCAAACAATTTGTATTTGATGGACGAGCTACCGCAGTTCAATACTAAAACTTTCATATTATATCAGATTTAAAGTTATTTGGTGTGTTTAGCGGCGATAGCCTGGTTCGCAGTAATCGCAATCATGCGGTAAACATCTTCGATAGAGCAGCCGCGCGACAAGTCGTTTACCGGACGTGCGATACCTTGCAGAATCGGACCGACTGCATCGGCATGTCCGAGGCGCTGTACCAATTTGTAGGAGATATTACCCACTTCAAGGCTCGGAACAACGAGTACATTCGCATTACCCGCAATAGCGGAACCCGGAGCTTTGCTGGCGCCGACTTCGGGAACCAACGCCGCGTCAGCCTGCAATTCGCCGTCGATAGCGATATCAGGAGCCATTTCTTTAGCAATCTTCAAAGCTTCCACTACTTTGTCCACCACTTCGTGTTTTGCAGAACCTTTCGTAGAGAAACTCAACAGCGCCACTTTCGGGTCCAGACCTGCGACAGCCTTAGCCGTACGTGCAGTACAAACAGCGATTTGAGCCAATTGAGAAGCATCGGGAACCGGAGTTACGGCAACGTCACCCATTACCAGAATACCATTCTTACCATATTCGGGAGCATGCGTCAGCAACAGCATCGCACCGGAAACACAAGTAATGCCGGGAGCCGTCTTGATAATCTGCAAAGCCGGACGAAGCACATCGCCGGTAGTATTGCGCGCACCGGCCAACTGACCGTCCGCATCACCGTTCTTGATAATCAAACAGCCCAGATAAAGCGGATTGGTTGCCAGCTTACGAGCTTCTTCAATGGTCATGCCTTTTTTCTTACGTAACTCGAACAGCAACTGTGCGTATTCTTCCAATCTCGGATTGTTTTCCGGATCGATAATGGTCGCCTTGGAAATATTACCAAGCCCCCACTCCGTTGCACAAGCGTTGATTTCAGCAGGATTGCCCAAAAGAATCAGGTCTGCAATACCATCTGTCAAAATTTGATTGGCAGCTTTCAATGTGCGTTCTTCCGTACCTTCAGGAAGAACAATGCGTTGGCGATCGGCTTTCGCACGCTCTAAAATTTCATTAATTAATCTTTGCATGATATTTTAATTGTGTATAAGAATCGGTAGTTCGTGTTATTCACGCCGCAAAAGTACACAATTTTGCAATATACACATTGCAATTTCGAGGCTTTTTCTACATCAAATGAGAATTATTATAATATTTAACACTAACAGATGATTTACGGGATAGTTCCTCACTCCAAATAGCTAACTTTGCAGCGTTTTCAATGTTTTCAACAGGTAGGTATTATTTAATAATCAGGTATTATGATCCGTCAATGCGCCATCCTTTTCGGATGTTTGGCTTTGGGTGAATTGATTGTATTCTTAACGGGTATCAAACTTCCGTCCAGCATCATCGGCATGCTGCTGCTCACCCTTTTCTTAAAGTTGGGTTGGATAAAACTGCACTGGGTGCAGGGAATGTCCGACTTTTTAGTTGCTAACCTGGGATTCTTCTTCATTCCGCCCGGTGTAGCCCTCATGCTCTATTTCGACATTATCGCCGCCGAATTCTGGCCTATTGTCATCGCCTCATTAGTCAGCACCCTGTTGGTACTCGTGGTTACCGGATGGGTTCACCAATTAACACGTAAAATCAAATGAACTTTTTAGAAAACGAATTCTTCCTGCTGGCTATTACTTTCGGGATATTCTTCTTAGCCAAGCTTCTTCAAAAGAAGACAGGAATCATGCTGCTGAACCCCATCTTGCTCACTATCGCCATACTTATCATTTTCCTGAAAATGACAAATATCAGTTATGACACTTATAACAAAGGCGGACATCTGATTGAATTCTGGCTCAAACCGGCCGTCGTCGCACTGGGCGTTCCTTTGTATCTGCAATTGGAGACCATCAAAAAACAATTGCTGCCTATCCTGCTTTCACAATTGGCCGGATGTATTGTAGGAGTTATCTCCGTAGTCCTGATAGCGAAACTGATGGGAGCTTCCGACGAGATTATTTACTCGCTGGCTCCAAAATCCGTTACCACCCCGATAGCCATGGAAGTTACGAAATCAATAGGCGGCATTCCCGCACTGACTGCCGCCGTAGTGGTTTGCGTAGGTCTGTTGGGCGGAATACTCGGCTTCAAGACAATGAAACTCACCCATATCGGGAGCCCCATGGCGCAAGGACTTTCCTTAGGGGCAGCCGCCCATGCTGTCGGCACGTCCACAGCAATGGACATCAGCAGCAAATACGGTGCGTTTGCCAGCCTCGGACTGACGCTTAACGGAATATTTACGGCCTTGTTAACCCCAACTATTTTACGATTGTTAGGGTTACTCTAACAAAATCTTCTTATTTTTGTTATTATATTCTTAACCAATAGAAATTATTTATGATTCCATTTAAAGATATCGAACTAAAAGACAAAGACCTGATTACTTCCTTTACTCTGAACAGTCCGCGACGCAACTGCGACCTTTCATTCTCCAACCTGTGCAGTTGGCGCTTCTTATACAACACTAAGTTTGCCATTATGGACGGTTTCCTGTTATTGAAATTCTGGGCAGACGGAGAGCTTGTATATATGATGCCTATCGGTAACGGTGATTTAAACAAAGTGCTGGACGCGCTGATAGAGGATGCCAATCAGGAGGGAGAGCCTTTTTGCCTGTTGGGTATCTGCGCCGGAATGTGTTCCGAACTGGAAACTTTCATGCCCGGCAGGTTCCACTTCACAGCGGACAGGGATTACGCCGATTACGTATATCTGCGCTCTGACCTCGCCACCTTGTCCGGCAAAAAGTTTCAGGCCAAACGGAATCATATCAACAAATTCAAAAAGACTTATAATTACGAATATACTCCCATTACAGCCGACCGTATTCAAGAGTGCCTCGATTTGGAAGCGGAATGGTGCAAAGTCAACAACTGCGACCAGCATGAAGGTACAGGCAACGAACGTCGCGCATTGATATACGCCCTGCATAACTTTGACGCGTTAGGACTGACGGGCGGCATTCTCCATGTAGAGGGCAAGATTGCGGCTTTTACATTCGGCATGCCTATCAACCAGGACACATTCGGAGTGCATGTAGAAAAGGCCGACACCCGTATAGACGGCGCTTATGCCATGATTAATTACGAATTCGCCAACCACATCCCGGAACAATATATTTACATCAACCGGGAAGAGGACTTGGGCATTGAAGGACTGCGGAAAGCAAAGCTCTCCTATCAGCCCGCCATTATCCTGGAGAAATATATCGCTTGCTTAAAAGAACAGCCGGTAGAGGCTATCAAGTGGTAAATCAGGAAATAAGGCAGGTGACAGAATGGTACAATTATGATAAAGGGTGAAACAATGCGGGAAAAAGTAAAGAATTTATGGAAGCTATGTTTTAACGACAGCGATGAATTTACAGATATGTATTTCCGCTTGCGTTACAGTAATGACGTCAACATCGCTATTCAAAGCGGTGAAGAAGTGATTGCCGCCCTGCAAATGCTGCCCTATCCCATGACTTTCGGAAAGAACGAAATCAAGACAGGATACGTATCGGGCGCCTGTACACATCCCGATTATCGTAATCGCGGGGCTATGCGCGAACTATTATCGCAGGCCTTTACCCGTATGCTGCACAATGACATGGCCGTTTCGACCTTGATTCCGGCGGAGCCTTGGCTATTCGGGTACTATGCCGGCATGGGCTACGCACCCGTATTCAGGTACTCCTCAACAATCTTTACGGCTTCAGAGGTTACTACCGCTAACGAAGCAGTTGTTCTGAACAAGATAAATGATTATCAGGAAGAGGTATACCGCTATTTGGACCGGAAATTACGGGAACGTCCCTATTGCATCCAGCATACGGAAACAGACTTTCGGGTGATTCTTGCCGATTTACAATTGGGGAAAGGATGTGTCTATATATTGAAGCAAGGCGATAAAATTCCGGCATTAGCCATTGTATACCCGGCAGGCAGTACTTGGCAGGCAGGAGAAGTCGTTGCGGAAACCCCTGAGATGCACTCACTATTGCTACAACGCATTTGCGGACAACTGAATATCCCGTTCATTCGAGTTATCGCTCCGGCTGCGGCAGGGCAAAACCCGCAAGTATTGGGTATGGCGCGCATCATCAATGCCAAAACGGTACTGCAACAATATGCCGCCGAACACCCGGAACAGGAAATGAGCATTGCTCTTACAGATCCGCAAATCAGCGCCAATAACGGTTACTACTATCTGAATAACGGCAAGTGCATGAATAGCGCCAAGCGCCTGCCGGGCAGTCACTTGGCACTCACTATCGGCGAACTTGCCGAAAAGATATTATCGTCCTTACACCCTTACATGAGTTTAATGCTGAATTAGCGGTTATTACAATCCGCTGAAGTCCACGTCCTCGAATACCAAGGACGGAATACGCCATGAAGAAGACAAACGGGGATCATTACCCACAGCCGATAAAGACGCCCAAAGCGTAATCATATTGCCCGTGACATTCATTTCGCTGATTGGCCGGGTCGGTTTGCCGTTCTCAATCAGAAATCCTTCGATGCCGTACGAGAAATCTCCGGAGCTGCTGTTACAGTTACCGCCATTGAATCCGGTAACCAGAATGCCTTTCCGCACATCAGCCACCAAACCGTTCAAATCTTTGTTTCCCGGTTTGAGTACCAATAAGGAAGGAGAGCCAACGGTAGGTTCCACTCCCATCTTCCGGGAATTGTAAGTGTCGATGAAGTATGTTTTCAGCACTCCGTCTTCAAAGATAGGGCGTGGCTCCGTAGCCACTCCTTCGCTGTCGAAATAACGTGCGCCCCTTGCTCCTATGATATGAGGCTCGTCCATAAGATTCAACAGCCCGCCACCAACCTTGGCATTCAGCTTATCCAGCAGGAAAGAGTTCTTTTGCTGCAACGCAGAACCATACAGCGCGCTCAGCATCGGACGAAGCAAACTACTTGAATTCACAGAATCTACCACCATCGTATATTTGCCGGAAGCCACCTTCTTTTGTCCGAGTTTGCGCAGCGCGCGTTCCAAGGCCGTTGCGCCTATACCCGACTTCACCAGTTTATCGTAAAACAAAGCCGAGTCATACCAGTAAGAGGACGGACGCGCCTCTCCCTCTCCCCGCAATGCCACATCGGCAGATACTGAGAACCAGGTAGACTTGGACTCTCCTTCGAAACCATTGCTCGTCAAACGGTAAGAGGAGTTTTCACCGTCACCATACGAGGTGCTTACGGATATAACGCGGTTGTCTTTGCCCAAAACCTCCTCGGCGGCGGCACGTGCGACAGCCACCTTATCATCCGGATTGATAGTCTCGAACCGCTCGTCGAATAATTGTAAATCAGGTTTTCCACCCTTATAATAACGGGAAGTATCGGGCAGTACACGCGCCTCGTCCACGGCCAGATAACGCGTAGAGTCGATGCCATTCTTTATAAACGACTCCAGTTCCTTCTTATCCAAACGATTGGTTGAATAAGAACCGTATTTGCCATCAACATACAAACTGATACTAAGCCCGCTTTCCGAGGCTTGCTGCAATCTGTCCATTTTGCCATCGCGTAATTCAAATGAAGCGTTGGAGTTGGAGTACAGCGCCAACTTCACTGCCCGGCATCCGTTTTTCAAGGCATAATCCATTGCCCACTGCGCCAGTTTTTTATTATTGTCTGTAATCATATTCTTAGTTGACTGTGGATAGCTGATAGCCAAAGAAACATTATCAGTTATCAATTATCCGTTAGTATTTAGTTTTCCCCTCCTACGGTGAGTTTGCTGACCAGCGCCGACGGCATACCGCACGTCACCGGGCAAGACTGCCCGTCTTTACCACAGGTCCATGTACCATTGTCAATCCTATCATTGTCGGCTACCATCGTGATGTCCGCCAATGCTTTCGGCCCATTGCCTATGATATTGATATCCTTAACGGGCTGCGTCAGCTTTCCGTCCTCAATCAAGTAACCGGACTTCACAAAGAACGTAAAGTCACCGGCACCAATCTGCACCTGCCCATTCGTAAACGTATCTACGAAAATACCGTTCTTCACCGTAGAAATAATATCCGCTTCTTTCATATTGCCGGCTTCCATATACGTAGCGCGCATACGGGGAATAGGTACGTTGCGGAATGTATCGCGGCGACCGTTTCCGGTGGGGTTCACGCCGTAATGCCTGGCGCTGATACGGTCGTGCAGGTAACTGGTGAGCACGCCTTCCCGGACGATGTACGTTTTCTGTCCCTCCACACCTTCATCGTCAAAATTCACAGCACCGCGGTTGAAGGGAATCGTACCGTCGTCCACCACATTGATATGCTCGCTGCACACTTTCTTATTCAGCTGACCGGAAAATATAGATATGTCCTTACGGTTGAAGTCCGCCTCAAAAGCATGGCCGATAGCCTCGTGCAACAAGATTCCCGAACCGCCCGCACCCATTACAACAGGCATTTCACCACCTTTAGGTTTGATGGCTTTAAACAGAATGGCTGTTCGGTCTACTACCTCACGGGCAATCACGTCTATAATATCATCTGTCATAAACTCAAAGCCTCTGCGATAAGACCTGCCGGCATAACCGTTCTCCATTTTTCCGTTTTCTTCCATGATACAAACGGCCATGAAAGACGCCATCGGGCGGTAATCGTAATAGCTGATACCTTCCGAATTACAAAACAGCACATGCGACGTACTGTCCTGCAAGTATGCCTGCACCTTCCGAACGCGACTATCCAAAGAAAAGATTTTCTCATTCAGCTTTTCCAGATAAGGAATCTTTTCTTTTACGCTTACGTCTTCCCAGGGAATCGTCACAGCATAACGGTTTTGAGATATCGTCTTCTCCGTCAGCCCAACAGGCACACCCGCCTTACCCGAAGACGCAATACGGGCGGCAGTGCGTGCGGCACGCAACATTTCTTCCAAAGTAACACCTTCTACGTACGCATAACCGCTCCTATCTCCGGCCAGTACGCGCACTCCCATACCAAAATCTATGTTGGAGCCGCAATTGTTTACCTTACCATCCATCAAACTCACATTGTTATTGAACGTATGCTCAAAATAAAGGTCTGCGTAATCCCCGCCTTTTTCCAAAGCAGTCGCCATTACTTTCCTTAAATCGGCTTCCGTCACACCAAAATGATTGATGGCAGCAGCGACAGCGGATTTGTTATCCGCCCCGTCCGGAGCGGTCATCCCGCCGGCTCGTAAAAAGTTTCGTCCATCCATTTTATCCAGTTATAAATTATGAATTATAAGTTACTTATCTTTACAGAGAGAGAATCTTGGGAAATAAGCCGCATATCGAGATAGCCTCAGTCGCATACTTAGGGTACCTCTGTCGTATACTTAGGGTATCTCAGTATACGACAGAGACTGCTTTATACAATTACTATTGATTATCAGGTTGTTATAAATCAGCAAAACAAAGTCAATCCATTTAAATATCTTTTGTCAAAAGACTCTCCAGTTCTTCCGCGTTCAAACGCAGATAGAACTGCCCTTTATAGGCAACCGAAATGGACCCTGTCTCCTCTGACACAATGATGGCATGAGCGTCCGATACCTGAGAGATTCCCATGGCAGCACGATGCCGCAAGCCCAATTCTTTCGGAATATCCAGATTGTGCGATACAGGAAGGATGCATCCCGCCGCCTTGATACGTTTCTTGCTGATAACCATAGCCCCGTCGTGCAACGGACTATTCTTGAAAAAGATATTCTCTATCAAACGCTGGTTTATATTGGCATTGATAATTTCGCCCGTACGCACCACATCGTCCAACGGCATATTATGTTCAATGACAATCAACGCACCGACTTTCTGCTTGCCCATACTGATGCAAGCCATTACAACGGGCATAATTTCATCGTGCTCCATACTCTCCTTCTTGTTTCCCGTAAAGAAACGCACCAGTGCACTGGCATGTTGATGCGAACCGAGCGTAAGCAGAAAACGCCGTATTTCGTCCTGAAACAAAATAATCAGCGCTAACACTCCTACACTGACCAGCTTATCAAAAATAGAACCCAGCAGTTTCATCTCCAACACCTGCGAAACCACCAGCCAAATCAAGATAAATACCAGAATACCCGTAAACACGTTGATGGACCCGGAAGCTTTCATCAGCTTGTACGTATAGTAAAGCAGGAAAGCCACCAGCAATATATCTATAAAGTCTTTTATGCCAAATTCAAAAAACACGGTTCTCTAAATATTAAGTATTAACTAATCAGCTATCAATTCTCATTCCATAGGCTTTGCACCCTCTTTCTTCATAGCCTCAACGATTTTCACCGTTTCCACCGCTTCGCGCACATCGTGCACGCGAAGGATATCGGCACCCTTCAATAAACAAATGGTATCCAATACGGTTGTACCGTTCAGCGCCTCTTGCGGAGTAGTTCCCAACAAGCGATAAATCATAGACTTACGGGAAACGCCGGCCAGCAAGGGAAGTTCAAAAATACGGAACTCTTCCAGATGGGCCAGCAACTCGTAATTATGTTCAACGGTCTTGCCAAAGCCGAATCCCGGATCCAATATAATATCCTTTACTCCTAAATCGCGCAGCTGCTGAACCTTGCGGGCAAAGTACATAAACACCTCTTTCAGTAAATTATCATAATGAGGGTTTTGCTGCATATTTTGCGGCGTGCCCTGCATATGCATCATGATATAAGGAACATTCAAGTCGGCAACCGTACGGAACATATCACCGTCCATTTCTCCGGCGGCTATGTCATTAATGATTGCCACACCGTACTCCTCAACGCACATCCTTGCCACATCCGCCCTAAAGGTATCTACCGAAACAACGGCGTCGGGCCGCACCTTTCTTAGAATACCCAGCCCCATACGCAAACGTTCCATCTCTTCCGCAGGCGACACATTCTCCGCATTGGGACGCGAAGAGTAAGCGCCGACATCAATAATACCGGCTCCCTCGCCCACTATCTGTTCTATGCGGTGTGTTATGTCGATTTCCGTCTGCATACGGCTGCCTGCATAAAAAGAATCGGGAGTGACATTAAGAATTCCCATGACGCAGGGAGAGGAAAGGTCTAACAAGAAACCATTGACATTTATATATTTGGATTGCAGAGCTTTCATGGACAGTTCTTTTTTACTTATATATCTGCAAATGTAAACAAAAAAGGCGTTGCTGGTACACCAAGTCCAAAAAATAAAGTATCTTTGTTCAGAATATACAAGTATTTATCATGAAGGTAAGTTCAAAATATATTTTTCCCACGTTATTCTGCATTTTGCATTTCCTGCTTATGCCGCATAACGTATCGGTTTGGGGACAACAGAAAAACGCGATGGAAGAATACCGTGTAGACAGTATTTTATACAAATACTATCTCCGTTGCAAAGCCGAAATATCGTCCCCCGTCATTATGCAGATGGCTGACACGCTGTTCCAAATGGCTGGCGAAAAGCATGATTTGCGTATGCAGGCAGTAGCCCTGACCAACAAACTGGATTACCATTACTTTCGAGGTACCGACAAAGACAGTATTTTATACTACGTGGAACTTGTGAAGCAGTTTGCCACAGAAACCCGGCAACCCAAATACTACTACTTTGCCTGGAGCAAAAGACTTATCAACTACCACATCAAACAGCAGCAATACAATACCGCTCTTTACGAAGCCGATAAAATGATGAAGCAAGCCGAAGCGGACAACTACCCCGCCGGCATGGCAAACGCCTATAACATATTAAGCTCCATCTATCAAGTCAAAAGGCTTTTCAAATTGGCAGCCGAGAATCGGGAAAAGGAAATCGAGATAATCCTGAAATATAAAATAGACACCTATAATTTATCAAACACTTATTCCTTACTGGCCTCTTTCTATTGTTCCCTGGGAGAAATGGAGAAAGCCAAAGAAAAACTGGATAAGGCCAAGGAAAACATATACAGCGATTCGCAGGAGTTCTATTTTTATTTGAGATCCGCCGATTATTACCAGGCCCTTAAGGACTATCCCCAAATGAAAGGATGCTTGCAAAAAGCCAAAAAGCTGTTGGACGAGAAGAAAGAAGTGAAACGGATGGCAAGCGATTATTATCTGAATGAAAGGAATTATTATATGGCCACACGCCAATATTCCAAAGCATTATCCGTTCAAGAGTATATCTCTCAAAACTATATGGACAAAATCAATCGGGGAGACGCCCTGCGGAACACGGCAATCATCTATCAGGAAATGGGGAATAATGCCAAAGCAGTAGAGTATTATCAGGCGTATATCCAGAAAACAGATTCCGCGAACCGGATTTACGAAGATATCGCCGCCGGAGAATTCTCAGCCATATTAGGAGTGGAGAAACTCAACATCGAGAAAGCAGAACTTCAACAAGAAGCCCAACAACGGGATTTAGCCAACAAACAGCGCATCATCATCCTGCTTGTTGTATTGCTGGTTCTCGGCGCCATATTCTTCTATCGTGAACATCTGCTCAACGGAAAACTCAGGGCATCGCAAAAAGCCGTCTCCGAAAAGAACAAACAATTGCTCATCTCCGAACAGGAACTGCTCGTCGCCAAAGAGCGTGCCGAGAAAGCGAGCATGATGAAAACCGAGTTCATACAGAATATGAGCCATGAGATTCGTACCCCGTTAAATTCCATTGTAGGTTTCTCCCAAATATTAAGCAGCATCAGCGGTGACAGTACGGAAGCGCAGGAATATGCCGGAATCATAGAGCAAGGCAGTAACAACCTGCTGCAATTGGTAGAAGACGTGCTGGACATTTCGAGTTTAGACAGCGGAACGGAAATTCCGACCCATATCATGGCCGACGCCACAGAGTTATGCCGGAAATGTATAACCAAAGCCCGGCAAGACCTGAAGCCGGGAGTCAGTCTCGAATTACAGGCCGAACAAAGCGAATTCCATTTTCATACCAATCCGGAGCGTGTCAGCCAGATACTCTCACATTTACTGAAAAATGCAACGAAGTTCACCACGAACGGACATATTCTTCTTGAATGGCATACGGACAAAGAGCGGCGGCGCATTATTTTCAGTGTATCGGATACCGGAACAGGAATTTCCGCCGATAAGCAGGAATTCGTATTCGAACGGTTTGCCAAAGTGGATACTTTCGTGCAAGGCACCGGTCTGGGACTGCCCATAGGGCGTATCTGCGCAGAAAAGATGGGTGGAAGCCTGGTGCTCGACCCCGACTACACCAACGGTTGCCGCTTCCTATTGACTTTGCCGCTAAAAGGCTAAGGAAATATAACAGTCTTTTTTTTCCACGCCGCCCCATGCAATGTAGCAAATTAAACCATATCTTTGCAGCCGTATAAACAGATTTTTCAACCGTACTTCAAAAGAAGGGGAAACCATGGATATAACCGCTCTTTATCAGATATTTCTTAGCTGTACCGGCGTAACCACCGACAGCCGCAATTGTCCGGAAGGCTCACTGTTTATCGCTTTGAAAGGCGATACGTTCAACGGCAATGCCTTTGCCGCCAAAGCGCTGGAAACGGGAAGCGCCTATGCCGTCGTGGACGAAGCCGCCTATGTTCCTGCCGGAGACACACATTACATATTAGTGGACAATTGCCTTCGCACCCTGCAACAGCTTGCCAATTATCACCGCCGCCAACTGGGCACGCGCATCATCGGCATTACAGGGACCAATGGTAAAACCACAACAAAAGAACTTATATCCGCCGTATTGTCCCCAAAGTACAACATACTGTACACGCTGGGAAATCTGAATAACCCGATCGGCGTGCCGCTCACCCTTCTCCGCCTGAAAGCAGAGCACGAACTCGGCGTAGTGGAAATGGGCGCCAGCCATCCCGGCGACATTAAGGAACTGGTGGAAATAGCCGAACCCGATTATGGAATTATCACCAATGTAGGAAAAGCGCATTTGGAAGGATTCGGCTCTTTCGAAGGTGTTATCCGGACTAAAGGCGAACTGTACGACTATCTGCGCCGGCAGGGTAACTCCACCATCTTTATCCATCAGGACAATCCTTACCTCACCCCAATAGCATGGGGGCTGAATCCGGTAACTTACGGAGAGGAAGACAATCTCTATATCAACGGTCACGTCACCGGCAACTCTCCTTACCTTACTTTCGAATGGAAAGCCGGAAAAGCAGGAGAACGTCATGAAGTACAAACCCAACTGATTGGCGACTATAACTTCCCCAATGCCTTGGCAGCCATCACTATCGGACATTTCTTCGGAGTGGAAGCGGCAAAAATAGATAGGGCACTGCATGAATACGAACCTCGAAACAACCGCTCGCAACTGAAAAAGACCGCGGACAACACACTGATTATCGATGCCTACAATGCCAACCCTACAAGCATGCTGGCGGCCATCAGTAATTTCCACAACATGCAGGCAGGAGGCAAAATGCTGATACTGGGAGATATGCGTGAATTGGGAAAAGACAGTCCCGGGGAACATCAGAAGATAGTGGACTGCCTGCAAGAATACGGCTTTAAAGACGTGGCGCTGGTAGGTGAATTATTCGCGGCGACCCGTCACACCTATCCCACCTATCCCGACGCTCCGGCTTTAATAGCCGAACTCCAAAAGAATAAACCTTGCGGAAAGACCATCCTGATAAAAGGTTCAAACGGTATAAAACTGAATACGGTAGTGGATTATCTTTAAGACTGGCGCATCATTTTAGGTTTCAACACGAAATAAGCTACCAATGACGCCAGCACAGCCCCCGTGGTGTTGGCTGCAAAATCCAGCCAATCGCCGCCACGGTAGGTAGTGCAATACTCCTGCAAAAGTTCCACCGCCCCGCTAAACAATACCGGGCAGACAAACGCTCCCAACCATGCGTGCCATATAGGAGTACGGTCTCTCCTATGCGCCCTCAAGAACTCCAACCACAACATGCCCGACATACCGAAATACATACAAATATGTACCACCTTGTCAAGATTAGGGATAGTGCCCAGCTCGGTAGCAGGCGGTTTGAAGAACGACAAATAGATTACAGCAAGTATTACTGTCAGCGATACCGGATATTTCTTAATATAATATAGCATATCTCAAATTATGAACAATCTGTGCGCAAAAGTATGGAACATTTTCTATATTTGCACGTTTTAAGAGGTATTAATAACGAATTGTAAGAAAAATCCACGTTTTATGACAAGAAATGAAAGAGCTAACTTTGGAAGTAAACTGGGGGTGATACTTGCTTCAGCCGGTTCCGCAGTTGGTCTGGGTAATATATGGAGATTCCCTTTCGAAACAGGTAATCATGGCGGCGCAGCCTTCATTCTGATTTACCTGGTATGCGTACTGATATTAGGTATTCCTATCATGATAGCCGAATTTCTTATCGGACGCCGTTCACGCGCCAATACTGCCGGAGCGTATCAAAAACTGGCTCCGGGAACCCAATGGCGTTGGGTGGGACGAATGGGCGTATTAGCCGGATTCCTGATTTTGGGCTACTACTCGGTAGTAGCGGGCTGGACTTTGGAATTTATAGGAGAGGCCGCTACCAACAGTTTTGCCGGCAAGTCCGCCGCAGAATTCATCGCCTCCTTCAACGGTTTTGTCAGTAATCCGTGGCGCCCTGTTATCTGGCTGATAGTATTCCTGTTGGTCACCCACTTCATCATCATAAAGGGAGTGGAAAAAGGCATTGAGAAATCAGCCAAAATAATGATGCCCATGCTGTTCATCCTGCTGATAGTACTTGCCATTTGTTCCGTATCATTACCCGGTGCCAGTGAGGGTATCGAATTCCTGCTGAAACCAGACTTCAGCAAAGTGGACGGTAATGTATTTTTAGGCGCGATGGGACAAGCGTTCTTTTCACTCAGTCTTGGTATGGGATGTCTCTGTACATATGCGTCCTATTTCAGAAACGATACCAACCTGCCTAAAACAGCGCTCAATGTAGCAGGTATAGACACGTTAGTAGCCATTCTCGCCGGGTTCATCATCTTCCCCGCTGCGTTTTCAGTCGGCATTCAGCCGGATGCAGGACCGAGTTTACTGTTCATCACATTGCCCAATGTATTTCAACAGGCATTCGGCAACATACCTTGGTTGGCAATTGTCTTGTCCATCATGTTCTACGTTTTACTGGCGCTTGCAGCATTGACTTCAACGATTTCCTTACACGAAGTGGTAACGGCATACCTGCATGAGGAATTCAAATTCACGCGTGGTAAAGCCGCAAGATTAGTTACAGCCGGTTGTATCATACTGGGAGTATTATGTTCGCTGTCATTAGGCGTAGGAAAGGATTACACGATTTTCGGCCTTAACCTGTTCGATTTGTTCGACTTCGTCACCGCCAAAATCATGTTGCCCTTAGGCGGTTTCTTTATCTCTCTCTTCACCGGCTGGTATCTGGATAAAAAGATTGTATGGGAAGAAGTCAGCAATAACGGAACTTTAAATATACATATATACAGATTACTTATCTTCATTCTGAAATATATCGCTCCAATAGGAATCGGACTTATTTTCATCAACGAGTTGGGTTTCTTCAAATAAACAGTAATGAAGAATCCGTTTAAAGACTTCTTATACTTCTCCCGGGGAGAAAGGCGAGGTATCCTTGTTCTCATCATTGGGATAATCCTCATCTTTCTCTCCGGATATATTTATTCTTTCCGGCAAAACAGCAGGCAGCTTTCTGAGGAGGAAGCCAGGATACAGGCTGCCGCCTTGAAAGAATACGACAACTTTATCAGCTCTGTGCGGGAACAAGAAAGAAACGAGAACAGCCGTTTCAAGAAATCGGAGAGCTATAAAAAGAGAACAGTTGTATTGGCTCCTTTCGACCCTAACCGTACGGACTCCGTCACCTTCTGCCGCTTAGGCCTTCCCGCATGGATGGCAAAGAACATCTTACGCTATCGAAGCAAAGGAGGAAAGTTCCGCAAGGCCGAAGACTTCAAAAAAGTATATGGGTTGACAGAAGAACAGTACCAAACGCTCTCTCCCTACATCTATTTTACGGCAGAAGACACTATAAGAAAGGCGACCTCTTTACTCACCCTTCGGCAGGCCGGGAAAGACAGTATTTATAAATATCCGACAGGCACAATACTCGACTTAAACCGCGCAGATACCGCCGAATTGAAAAAGATTCCCGGTATAGGCAGCGGTATAGCCCGGTTAATAGTAAACTACCGGCAACGTTTAGGCGGTTTTTACCAAATAGAGCAATTGCAGGAGATTCATTTGGATTATCGCCCACTGCAAGCATGGTTCACCGTTACGCCCTCTGAAATCCGGCGCATCAATCTGAACCGCGTCGGCATAGAACGCCTTCGCCACCATCCCTATATAAATTTTTATCAGGCAAAAGCCCTCGTGGAATACCGCAAGAAGAAAGGAGCGCTCCATAGCCTCAAGCCGTTTACCCTCTATGAAGAATTCACCGAAAGTGATTTGGAACGGCTGAGCCCCTATGTCTGCTTTGAATAAGAAAAGAACAGACAGCTATTCTTTGCAAACTTCACCGTCTTTCAGATGAATGGTGCGGTCGGTAATTTGCGCCAGCCCCTCATCGTGCGTCACAATCACAAACGTCTGCCCTAAACGGTTGCGCAAATCAAAGAACAACTGATGCAGCTCCTCTTTGTTATGGGTGTCCAGACTTCCGGACGGTTCATCCGCCAACACCACCGCAGGATGATTGATGAGCGCACGTGCGACAGCAACCCTTTGTTTCTCGCCACCGGACAGCTCATTGGGTTTATGCGAGGCACGTTCCGCCAATCCCATGAAATCCAATATTTCGGTAGCCGCCGCTTTCGCTTCCTGCTGCCCTACTCCGGCAATGAAGGCAGGTATCATTACATTCTCCAAAGCCGTGAATTCCGGCAGTAATTGGTGAAACTGAAAGACAAAGCCTATATGCCTGTTACGGAAAGCGGAGAGTTCTTTTTCATTCAAACGGTTCACCAATGTACCGTCAATCGTTACCGAACCGCTGTCGGGCATATCCAGCGTCCCCATAATCTGCAATAAGGTAGTCTTTCCCGCACCGCTGGGACCGACAATACTGACAACTTCCCCTTTTTTTATCTCCAGGTCGATGCCACGCAAAACCTGCAAATTACCGAAACTCTTCGTGATTCCTTCTAATCGTATCATTGTTTTAGTTACTGTTACAATCTTTTAATGACATATTCCGCCAGATAGCAGCCAAATACGGCCGGCATATAGCTTACAGTTCCGCAAGTGGACTTTTTATTCTGTTCATCTTCCGTCAACAGCACCGCCTTCGGGTCGGCTTGCTCGGTACTGAATACAACCGGGAGCTTACGCTTAATCCCCAGTTTCTGCAAGCGTTTTCTTACCGCCTTGCTCAGTCCGCAATGATAAGTGTCCCATATATCGGCAAACCGTATTTGAGTAATATCACTCTTGGCCCCCGCCCCCATACTCGACACAATCTTGATATGCCGCTTCAGCGTTTCCGCTATCAAATAGCACTTGGGAGCAAGCGTATCGATAGCATCCACCACAAAGTCGTACCGGGCAGCATCAAGCAGTCCGGGTATATTATCGTCTTTCAGAAATACAGGCAACACCGTCAGCTGTATATCCGGATTGATATCTTTGAAACGTTCCGCCAAAACCTCCGCTTTCTCCCTACCCATAGTAGAGTGTAAAGCAGGCAGCTGACGATTTATATTGGTAAGCTGCACCGTGTCCGCGTCCACAATCGTCATTCGCCCCACACCGGCACGGCATATCATTTCGGCCGCATAAGCGCCTACTCCGCCAAGACCGACAACCAGCACATGCGCCTGTTGCAGCCGTTCCATTTTCTCCTCTCCCAGCAAAAGCCGGGTTCTCTGTTGCCAATCCTCCATCATCGCCAACCGCCAATCATTAACCCCTTATCACTTATCACTAATCACTTACTAATCTTCCTTAAACCATTTATAAACCCACTTTCCTACCTTCTCGTAATGCTGCGCCTCATTGCGCGGATTAGAGAAAGAAACGGCATCCTGAGGTTCACCCAACTGATCGGGATAAAGCACAATCAAACTGTTATTGGAGAAATATTTGCCCAACTGCGCCGGCAGTTTCTCGAAAGAACTGTCGTAGGAGATAGAACCCCTACGCGCGCTTATCACTACCAGCAAATGGTCGTAATTCACTTGTCCGGTCAATATCAGCAAGTCCCCCCAATCATCCAGGCGGGAGAAGTCCGTCAAGGTCTGTCCGTACTTTTTTTTCACCAATGCCTGCAACCGCACGGTCGTTTCCTCATTTGCAAAGAAATGCACCCGGCAACCCAGCGTGCCGCCCATCCGGCAAAAATGCTCCACCCATTTCTGGAATCCGGCTTCGTATTCCGCTTTAGGCGGAACCGCTATGATAATTCGCCGTATCGTATTAATCGGAATCAGGAACTTAGCAATCATAACCTCACGGTGCAGACCTTTCAGCAAGTTCTCGGCAAGCATACCGAAGAAAGAGTCCACAATATTGACCTTGCGGTGCAGACCGATAATCACGTCGGTCACCTCATATTCTTTCGCCGTATGGATAATACCCGCAGCAATATTCAAGTCATACCGGGTAATCTGGCGCAACGGCACATCGGCGGAGGCCGTAATCATGGCCGCCTTCTCCAAATACCTCTTGCCGCGAAGCTCCAAACCCTCGGAAGTATTGTTGTCATTGATTACGTTCAATGCCAACAGATTATCTTTCTGTTTGGTATCACGTATCAGCAAGGAGAGGTTCATCAGATATTCAATCGTATCCGGATTCGCCACCGGAATAAGAATCCTTTCCGCCTCAACCGTACGTTCTTCCTCCAGATGCGCCTCGCACATGGCAATCTTACGCGCAGCCCTTTCCGTAATAAAGGAACTCACCACACACGTAACGAGAATCAGCAATACCGTACCGTTCAGCACATCCTCATTCAGCAAGCGCTCACCGTTCGGCAAGATGATATTATACCCCACCAATACCGCCGCCAGCGTAGCCGCAGCCTGTGCATTACTCAAACCGAACATCAACTCACGCTCTATGGGAGCCATTTTATAAATTTTCTGCGTCAGCCAGGAAGCGATCCACTTGCCCACCAGCGCCACAATAATCATAACTGCAGCAACCTTCAAGGCGTCTCCCTGCCCGAAGATGACATGAATATCAATCAGCATACCCACTCCTATCAGGAAATAAGGGATAAACAGAGCGTTACCCACAAACTCCAGATGATTCATCAACGGTGACACATGCGGTATGAGACGGTTCAGCACCAATCCTGCCAAGAACGCTCCCAAGATGCCTTCCATACCCACGAACTCCATCAGGCCCGCTCCCAGAAAGACCATGGCAAGCACGAAAATAAATTGCATCACATTATCGTCGTAGCGGCGGAAAAACCAACGTCCGATACGCGGGAACGAATACATAATCAAAGCTCCGAGAAAGACAACCTTAATCACCAGCCACAGCCAGAACAGACCGCCGGACTCCCCCTTGAACAGACCGCCCACCACAGCCAGTACCAGCAATGTAAGCGTATCCGTCACCGCCGTTCCCCCCACAGCAATGCTTACACTGCGATGGCGGGACACGCCGTAACGAATCACAATCGGATACGCCACCAGCGTGTGCGAAGCATACATACTTGCCAACAATATGGACGTCACGAGGCTGTACTTCAGCAACATCATATTGGTGACCAAGCCGATGCCTATCGGAATGACAAAAGCCAGCAATCCCAGCATTACAGCCTTTCCGCGGTTCTTCTTGAAGTCGCCCATATTCATTTCCAGACCTGCCAGAAACATGATATAATAAAGCCCGACCTTGCCGAACAACTCAAAACTGCTGTCGCGCACCAAGATATTAAAACCATGTTCTCCAATCACCAAACCGGCCAGAATCATGCCGATAATGTGCGGTATACGCAGTTTATTCAGCAATATGGGCGCAAACAATATAATAAGGAGTACAAGGAGGAATATCCATGTAGGGTCTGTTATAGGAAGTGTTAAACTGAGATTGAACCAGTCCATACGCAGCGAGTTTTAGGTTTTAACTGCAAAATAACGAAAAAGTTTTCACTTTATGCGGTGCCATACAGCAATTTGTTATAAATTTGCAACCAATTCTATCATTTATAGATAGATTGGAACTATTTTATAAACTATATTAAAAACAAAAGAAAAATGAAAGTAGCTATTGTTGGAGCAAGCGGAGCCGTGGGACAAGAGTTCCTGCGAGTGCTCGATGAAAGGAATTTCCCGTTGGACGAGTTAGTGTTGTTCGGTTCTAAACGCAGTGCCGGCACTAAATACACCTTCCGCGGTAAACAGATCGAGGTTAAACTCTTGCAACACAACGATGACTTTAAAGGGGTTGATATCGCTTTCACTTCCGCAGGCGCAGGCACCTCTAAAGAGTTCGCCGAAACCATTACCAAGTACGGAGCCGTGATGATCGACAACTCCAGCGCTTTCCGCATGGACGCCGATGTGCCTTTGGTTGTACCCGAGGTAAATGCCGCTGACGCCAAAGACCGTCCGCGCGGTGTTATCGCCAACCCTAACTGTACTACTATCCAAATGGTAGTGGCGCTGAAAGCCATCGAACAGCTTTCTCATATAAAGACCGTACACGTATCTACGTATCAGGCTGCCAGCGGTGCAGGCGCCGCCGCCATGGATGAGTTGTACGAGCAATATCGCCAGGTATTGGCCGGTGAACCTGTCACGGTCGAGAAATTTGCCTATCAGTTGGCCTTCAACCTGATTCCCCAGATTGATGTGTTCACCGAAAACGGATACACCAAAGAGGAAATGAAGATGTACAATGAAACGCGCAAGATTATGCATTCCGACATCAAAGTCAGCGCAACCTGCGTTCGTGTACCCGCTCTCCGTTCCCACTCGGAAAGCATCTGGGTGGAAACAGAACGCCCTATCTCCATCGAGGAAGCGCGTGAAGCGTTTGCCAAGGGCGACGGACTGGTATTAATGGACAACCCGGCAGAAAAAGAATACCCGATGCCGCTGTTCCTCGCCGGAAAAGACCCTGTATACGTAGGCCGTATCCGTAAGGACCTCAGCAACGAGAACGGACTGACCTTCTGGATTGTAGGAGACCAAATCAAGAAAGGCGCCGCATTGAACGCCGTTCAGATTGCAGAATATCTGGTTAAAGAAAACGCTCTTTAAAAGAGCAACTTATATCAATAAAAAGACGGGGAAAACCCCGTCTTTTTATTGATAACCATCGTAAACTTTCTTACCCATAAACACATATCCCGTTCCCTCATACTTTGTTCCTGAAAGCTCGGAATGAATATAACCGTTCCTTTCCACGAGTATCGTATGATAGATAGCCCGTTCCGGATTCTTTCTGGAATAAAACAGAATACGCCGATTATCCGCTGTGTAAGAAATAATACTGTCAGTCTCCGTTTTCTCCCATTTCAGTCCTTTCAGCTTCCGCCTCAAGTAGCGTTGCATCAAATAGGTACGATGCCACGTCCCTCCCTTTTTGGAAACGAAAGGCTTACCGTCCAGCAAAGCGTTGGCATCATCATAGCAAGCAACGAAAAGATGGTTATCCGGAGAAGCCGCCAGCCATTGTTTCAACTTATTGCCATACCGTTTATCATCCCAATTGTAATTGCTATCGATAAAGGAAATCCTTTTCACATACCCGGGTATTTCAGTATTGGCATCCATAAAGCCGAATATGAAGTTTCCACCGCCGCTATGACTGTTCAGCTCTATATGCGGATTGTATTCTGAAAAAAGAGCGAGGAGATATTCTACCGTTTCCTTGATTTTGTAATCACGCATCGGCCCGGCCTTTCTCCAGCGTCCCCAACTTTTGGAATCGGCTTCCAAATAGACGGTTACCCAGTTACAATCACGGGCCGTAGCCCTAAGATAGCGTGTTTGGGCCCCGATATTCTGTATATGGAAGTGCCAGTCATCTCCCTCTTCCGGCACTTTGCCTATCGTCCATGCCGTACTGTTGCCATTAGGCAAGGCATATAATACGAGTTTGGTCGGTTTATTCCCGTCAAATAAAGATTCCGAAGGCGCATTGATATGGATATTGATTCCCGGAGCATAAACAAAAATCTTTTCCTGCTCTCCGGAAATGGGATTTACGGCAAATCCGGGTAACCGGTTACCAGGCTCAGCCTTTGCTTGCGACAACGTACCCTGCCCGTTCGCTTGGATACAAAACAGGAAACATCCGATAAAAACTAAAGAAAACAAACGCTTCATATCATGTATATAAGAAAAATGCGTAGCCGGATATGACAAGCCGGCTACGCATCAAATGATTCAATCTTAATTAATCAACATCCCACCATACATTATTCTGTATGCTGTTCGTTCCACCCATACGGCTTTCGGCCTCTTTTACGTTGGCCGCATTGACCGTATACTCTGAAGACGGATAATAGATACGCTTAACATACGCGTTCGGAGTATTGTTGGCCTGGTCGGCAGGATTCATAGTGAACACACTTGAACTTACACTTGCAAACGGCATGAGCGTAGGCTTATGGAACTGGCGATGATCGGCCCAAGTTTCAAAAGAACATTCCTGGAATTGGGCAATATATTTTTGGGTAAGAATCTTATCCATATGCGTATTGCAATCGCCTGTTGTATCATCATATTTGGCGGTAGTCCCATAATAATTAGGAGCGGTAGAGGCCAGATAGTCCGTAATCACCGCTTCCGGAATATCAAACTCAGCCATATTTGAGCGTACGCCTGCTTCATAGGCATCCTTGGCATTACCGGCGATAAGGCCGCGCTCAATGGCAATCGCTTTCAGGAAGCACAATTCACTATATTTGAATAATTGATATTTTCTGTCGATCGTACCATAGTACCAAGGACCGATTTTAGCAAAGTTGCTGACGAACTGTCCGTTATCCATCGCAGCACCCACTGCGGATGTTACGTGTCCCGGGTCTGTTCCGTCCCAATTGCCTTTCAT
The DNA here is from genome assembly GCF_015555825.1 of Bacteroides clarus. Classification (NCBI taxonomy): domain Bacteria; kingdom Pseudomonadati; phylum Bacteroidota; class Bacteroidia; order Bacteroidales; family Bacteroidaceae; genus Bacteroides; species Bacteroides clarus. Next base: position 81,439 of record NZ_JADNLF010000005.1, read on the forward strand.
TGCCGGGTCCTGAGGATCGTCAATCATACCGGCAGGCTCAAACTGAATCGGAGCGCGGGGGTCAACCGTAGCAGGAGCATTTTTGGCAGCGATAATCGCTTCGGTTATATTTGCATTGCTGACACGGTCGGCAGCCGTAGGCCACGCTTGTCCGCCGATACCCGTTACAAGACGCTTGTAAGCAGTCGACATGTGCATTACGGCAGAGCCCTTATGATAGTAAATAGGATTCTGCGAGAACTTATCTTCGCCTTGTTTCATATAAGCGGCATCATCTTCACCGGCAAATACTCCGGCCGTAATGGCGGCTTCCGCTTCCGTTTTCGCCTTAGCGGCATCCACATCGGAGATACGGACGGCCATACGCAAACGGATAGAATTGGCAAACTTTTTCCATTTTGCGGCATCACCGCCATAAATAAGGTCATAAGAACCTACATTGTTAGCGGCCGATTCGTCCAGCTTACTTACCGCATCTTTCAATTCATCGAATATCGTGTAGTAGATATCTTTTTGCGTATCATATTTAGGCTGGTCTATATCATCGGCAGCTTCCGAATAAGGAACATCACCGATACAATTGGTCAGACGCAACATTACATAAGCCTTCCAGATACGTGCCATCTGAACCACATTATTATAAATAGGTTTGTCCTCATTGGCGCTAATCAGAGAGTTGGCGTTCGTGAGTACTGTATAGCTCAAATTCCACAAATCGTCAATGTATCGGGAGTCAATGTTATAGTCGGAGGCCGACAGACCGTCGTTTGCCGAATATTCGCAGAGCGTACTGATCATCAGCTGGTCTATCTGCTGCCACTGATTGGCATACGGAATACCGCGTCCCTGGATAAATATCAACTGGAACTTAGGATCGACCGAACCCGGAGTAGGATTGTTAGGGTCGGTATTCATGTTGTCGAAATCGCCGGTACAACCCGCGAAGGCCATTGAGATACCAACGATGCTTATAATTGTTTTAAATAACTTATTCATATTATTATCCTTTTATGGGTTAGAATGTAACATTAAGATTGAAACCAAATGAACGGGTAGAAGGCAGAGATGCCGTTTCTATACCCTGTCCGTTGCCAGTAGAGTATGTACATTCAGGGTCAAATCCCGGAAGATTATTGTACAGGAAGCATACATTGTTAGCCACGGCACTGAGCTTGAGACCTCTGATAATGGTTTTTGCAAACCATTTGTCGGGTAATGTCCAAGTCAGATTCAGCTCGCGCAAACGTACGTTCGTTGTATCATAGATATAATTCCCGATATTGCCGTAGAACTGTCCCCAATAAGTAGTAGGGTCGAGTTCAACCGTATTCGGCAGGCCGGTATTTACATTCACGCCTTGGGAAATAAGTCCCTTACCGGTAGTATAGTATTCCTCACGTCCGGCAACCGTTTCTTTGGTCTGACCGTTGGATTGCAAACGCATCATGGATTGCAGATATACATCGCCGCCGTAACGCACATCAATCAAGAAACCGAATGACAAGTTTTTCCAGCGTAATGTAGACCCGATACCGGCCGTCCAATCCGGATTCATATTACCCGATACGCGTAATGTGTTATCGACGATATACTTACCGTCGTCACCTACCAAACGGTTTCCGTTATCGTCATACTTAAATCCGTTCGTATAAATCTGTCCGTAAGGTTCGCCAACCGTAGCTCTTACATAACAGTTCTGTCCCATAGGTTGAGCCAAAGTGATAGACTCTACCCCTTCGGTAAGCTCAACAATCTTGGAAGAGTTCTTTGCAAAATTCACCCATACGTTCCAATCCCAGTCCTTCGTACGGACAGGTACGGCATTCACCTGAAGTTCCCAGCCCCAGTTGTCTACGCGTCCGGCATTGATATACTTAGCACTGTATCCGGATGTAATGGACGAAGGCATGGAGATGATTTGATTGTATGCGCGTTTGTCATAATAAGTAACGTCAAAGCCCAAACGGTTATCAAAGAAACGGACATCGGCACCGAATTCCATAGATTTGATAATCTCCGGTTTCAAATTAGCATTGGTCTTTGTCGAAGGTTCCGCTACACCCATCTGCCCGCCTGCCATGTTGGAAACGGTAGACAGTACAGACAATAACTGATAAGGATCCGTATCGTTTCCGGCTTCGGCATAAGATGCACGCAACTTTCCGAAAGAAATCCATTCGGGAACATTCACCTTGAACTTAGTCAACATGTCGGTTACAGCCCAACCCAAAGAGAATGACGGATACAAGAACGAGCGGTTATTCTTCGGAAGGGTGGAAGACCAGTCGTTGCGTACCGTCACATCGAAGAACAAATAATTATCCCAAGACAACTGTCCCAATGCATACAGAGATTGAACTTCCTTCTGTGAATTATAAGTCGACGTTGTTTGCGATATGCCATTCTGGATAGTATAGAGCTCCGGAATATTCAAGCCTTCGGCCGTAGCAACAAAAGTATTGTATTTACGGTTCATCTTATTACCGCCTACCGAAAGAGAACCGGAGAATTTAGAATCGGCGATATTGTCTTTCTGGGCCGTTACCAGGAAATCCACATTATATTCGGTCATATTATATTGTCCCGTAGAGAAACGGCCATCGCTATAACCGGAACTTGAAATCAATCCGTGACGTATCCATTTTTCTGTTTTCTTACCATAAGTATCGCCACCGAAACGTACCATAGCCTTTAACCAACTGCTGATATCATACGTCAAGGAAGCAAAACCGTTGACGCGGTTCGTAACATCCTGGTTACCGGTAAGTGAAGTAGCGGCATACGGGTTATTTACGACTGTAAGCGGCTTGGAATACCAATCCAGAATATTGCCCTCTTCATCGAAAATATTTTTCATCTCGTGCAGATTAATGCTGCGGGGAGTATAAATCAATGCAAAGATAGGGTTAAAACCGGATGCGGAGAACTCCGGCCTTCCCTTACCTTTTTGATAAGTATAGTTCACCTTGGCATCAAGAGTAAGGTTCTTGATAATTTCGCCGCCGGCACGAACCGAGAAATTATTCTTACTCAAACTGTTATTGGGAATAACCCCTTTACGTGTCGTATTGGAAAGTCCTACGCGATAATTCATCTTGGCCGCCGAACCCGTTACATCTACGGAGTTCGTCCATGATGTACCCGTATTCATGAAATCCGAGAAATCATTGTTCTTAGCTTCCAAAGGACGGGTCTGTCCTGTCCAGTCGGTAACAACCGTACCCATCTTCGGGCCCCAAGAGTTACGGGAAGTAATATCGAACGCTCCTCCCGTACCCTGACCGTATTCATTCTGGAACTCAGGCTGAATCATCACATTCTCAAAAGTGAAATTGCTATTGTAAGAAACCAGCGTTTTACCGCCTTGTCCCTTCTTGGTAGTAACCAGGATAACACCGTTACCACCGCGTGAACCATACAGAGCGGTAGCCGAAGGGCCTTTCAATACAGAGATGGATTCAACATCATCGGGATTCAGCATTGACAATCCGTCACCGGTATCCGAGAATCCTGTACCCCAAGAGTTGGTAGTGGCATCGTCCACACCCTGAGTATTATCGAACGGCACACCGTCCACTACGACCAAAGGCATGTTATTACCGGAAATAGAGTTGTTACCGCGGATAACGATACGATTGGAACCGCCGGGAATAGAAGTTGCGGAAATATTCATACCGGCAACCTTACCATTCAGTGAAGTAGCGATATTTGCAGTACGGTTCTCGATAAGAGCATCCCCCTTTACATCCTGCACGGAATAACCGAGCGCTTTCTTCTCGCGTTTCATACCCAAAGCAGTAACCACGACTTCATCCAGCGCATAATTCGTTCCGCTCAAGGTTATTTTGTATTGCGAACTGCTTGTAATAGGAACTTCCTGATTATCATATCCTATATAAGACACAACAAGCGTTTTCCCATTGGACGGAACATCCAGTGAGAACTTTCCGTCGACATCCGTTGCAACACCTACACTCGTTCCTTGTACCAGTACTGCCGCTCCGATGATAGGTTCGCCATTGGAATCTATAACAACTCCCGAAATTTTCTTTGCATGCTGTGCATTTGACGAAGTGGCATTCTGCGCGTATACACTCATTCCAGAGAAGCAACCGCCGCACATAAGCATTAAACCGGTTACCGATAGAATAAATAATCTTTTTATCAAAGTAGTCTGTGTTACCATTACATCGGCACTACTTCTTTTGTGTTCTCCATTCATAAATGATTGATGATTTTGTTGTTAATTAAAAATAGTATTCTCAAAAAAATGGATAGCGGGTAGATAAATCAGAATAGAGCTATCCTACTCTTTTTAGGACTCTTTTACTGTTCCATAGGCTTTTCTTCCGTTTAAAGGTTCATAACTACTATATTATATCTCTTTTTTCTTTAAAAGTCCAAGTCCACGAGGAACTCGGTATATATTGATTTTGAATTAAATCCGGTTAATTTCTTAACTTTGCCGGTCGTTTTAAGAGATAAATCTTGTTATTAACAAAGGTGATAAAGTATTTTGTGTACTTCACACGTAACAAAGATATATTATTATTCAATATCAAGAACATTTCTTTGCAATTTTTTAACCTTATACTTTTAAATTTGCAAAGATTACTTCTATATACCTTATATATATAAGAGTTTAAGGTTCTTCAATATTTAAAGAATGGAATTCTATCAGTCCGTTCATCGGAGTTTCTTCAATTACATCCAATCCGATTCCAAATTCACCGGCAACTTCTCTCAGTATGGCTGCATAGCTGTTGGCCAACGAACCAACGAATCGAATAGGGTAGTTTTTGTAGTCGTATTGACATACGTTTCGAGTGAAAAAGCTTCTTAAATTACTGGTTATCAGGTTGAACACATAATCATCATTAGTGTAATCAGCTAAGAAATAAGAAATCGTAGAAAGAAAACGATTCGGGAAAGGACGGTTGTACACCGATTCCATTACTTCATTGGGGCTGATACGGAATTTCTCAAAAAAATCTGTCATCACATACTTAGGCGCCAATCCTTTTAGAACATCAGACAGAAACATTTTACCCAGTACGGCTCCACTGCCTTCATCACCTAAGATATAACCGCCCGCTTTGACATTCTTGACTACAATTTTTCCATCATAAAAGCATGAATTAGAGCCGGTTCCCAAGATACAAGCAATGCCGGCCTCGCATTTGAACAAACCGCGGGCAGCGGCAAGAAGGTCGCTTTCTACTTGGATAGGGGTTTTGAATTGTGCTACTAATGATGCACCCAATATATTCTTTTTCTCATAAGAGGTACATCCGGCTCCATAATAATATACTTGTTCTAATTTCCTTTTGAAAAAAATCTCGGGCAACCCTAAGCGTACACTCCGGCTAATCTCCCTTCGTGTTTGGAAGAAAGGATTCAGCCCCTCGGTGAAAACACGCTGTATCAAGTGGTTATCTTCAACCAGGGCCCATTCAGTTCTTGTAGAACCACTTTCCGCAATCAGTTTCATAGGTAGTTAGTTTTAGAATTGAATACAAATATATAGTTATTTTTAATATTTCTGCGATAATTCTTCAAAAAGTTTGCTTTATGGTCTGTATCCATCATTGCGGATTACTTTTATAGAATAAAATATTTGTAAGGTGATAATTGTTTGCGTATCTGCTACCAATAAACAGCCGGTTACTTATTTTAATTCGTTAGACATCTGTTATCCTTTCGTTAGACAACTGTCTAACGAAAGGATAACAGATGTCTAACGCAAGGGCAACAACCGTCCGACGAATTATTGTCCGCAGCCGTAGCGATTAATGGATATACAGCATACAGAAAAAAACTGTAATCCATTTTTTTAATTTATCCTGATACCATCCATGCGAATAAGAAAATCCGCCCGAGTTCCTCGTGGACTTGGAAAAGAAGAGAAAAAAAGAGAGATAACATATACAATTATGAACCTTTAAATAGAAAAACGCCTATGAAGCAATGAAAGAATCTCAGAGGATATAGTTCATTCTACCCCTCATCCATTCATTTTTTACCTAATTGGAGAAACTATTTTTATTAACAAAAAATCATCAATCACTTATGAATGAAGATCGCAAAAAAAGAGGAATTGCAAATCATAAGATCCTCATGACAGTAGCTATCTGCGCACTGTTTCTTGGCAGCGGTAACACTTTTGCTGCCCGGTCTGCTTCCCATGAAAATCATGGTATAACCGAACAGATGCAATCTGTCGCTGTAAACGTATTAGTAGTAGATGCCCAAGGAGAACCCATTATCGGTGCCAACGTCATAGAAAAAGGTACCACCAATGGTGGAATTACAGACATCAACGGAAAAATCAAAATGAATGTCAAGGCAGGAGCTATCCTGCAAATCTCTTTTGTGGGATATACCACTCAGGAAGTAAAGGCCAGTCCTAACTTGCGAGTAGTATTAAAAGATGACACCGAGTTACTGGATGAAGTAGTGGTTGTAGGATATGGTTCACAAAAGAAAGAAAATCTGACAGGAGCAGTTTCTTCTGTTAATGTAAATCAGACATTAGAAGGACGTCCCATTGCCGATATCGGCCGTGGCTTACAAGGTACCACTCCGGGTTTGTCTATCCAAGTGCCAAGCGGTGAAGTCGGTTCCGACCCGATTATCAAAATACGTGGACAGGTCGGTTCTATCGAAGGTGAGGCAACACCCTTGATTTTGCTGGATAATGTGGAAATCCCCTCTATACAGATGGTCAACCCTGATGATATAGAAAGCATTTCCGTATTGAAAGATGCCGCATCCGCTTCCATCTATGGTGCTAAAGCAGCATTCGGTGTAGTATTGATTACAACCAAAAAAGGAGCGAAAACCGACAAGGTCAATGTTTCCTACCAAGGAAATCTCTCTTTCCAAAATATGGCTAAAGAGATGAAAATGGGACAACTCAATGCTTTGGAATATAGCGTGGAAGCCATGAAGCGTTCAGGAAAGACCGTCACCGGCGGTATATCATTCTACATGACAGAGTCCGGCTTGGAACGCGCTCGCGAATGGCAAAACAAGTATGGCGGCAAATTAGGACCTGACGATCCGTATGTATACGGACGAGACTGGTATGTGGATGCCAATGGACGAAATATTGGTCTAAGGACATTTGACCCATACGATTATATGGTACGCGAATGGGCGCCGACCCACTCGCACAACGTTTCAATCAACGGAAAAAGTGGAAAAACAACTTATAATATCGGTCTGGGTTACCTGCACCAAAACGGTATGATGAAACCCGCCAAGAAAGACGATTTTACCCGTTATAACGCATCCGTACGTTTAAGTACCGAAATTAATAAATACTTGACCGTACGTGCCGGTTCTATCTTCTCTTCACGCGACAAGAGATATCCATACGCAACATCATCTACTACGGCCGACCCCTGGTTGTACTTATACCGTTGGGGACCTAACATGCCGTTAGGAGTCAATGAGGACGGAAACGACCTGCGCAGCCCATGGTCTGAAACCAAACAGGCCAATACGGCTTCACAAGTAGACAACTATCTAAACATAAGCCTGGGAACAACAGTGAATGTCACAAAAGACTGGAAGTTTGATTTCGATTATACTTACGCCAGCGAAACAGGTGTCATCAAAAGACCGGGAACCCGTTACAGCGCAGCCAATGCATGGATGGCAGGTACATTAAAAACAGATGCGGCAGGCAACCAAATCTATGTAAACGATTTAGGCCAGCAGGTAGCAGCAACCGCAGAAGGCGCGATGCCGGCATATGAATTGCCATATCAAGAGTACACGGCTCACGGCGCCAACCCCGACCACATTTATAGAAAATCTTCGGGAGCCCGTCGCCATACTTTCAATGCCACAACAGATTATAACTGGCAATTGAATGATGACAACAATTTCAAATTCTTGCTCGGTATGAACTTGGTGACTTACGATTATGAAGATAACTGGTCACAAATTACGGACTTAACCGATATTACCAATCCTCAGTTTGATCTCGCCGTAGGTACTCAAACAGCAAGCGGTAACCAAAAGTGGGAAGGCCAAATGGGTTATTTCGGTCGTATCAACTACAACTATAAAGAAAAATATCTGTTGGAAGCCAATCTGCGCTATGACGGTACATCCAAGTTCCCGTCCGGAATGAAATGGCGTTGGTTCCCCTCATTCTCTGCCGGCTGGCGTTTGAGCGAAGAGGCTTTCATGGAATGGGCAAAACCGACACTCAACTCTTTCAAAATCCGCGGTTCATGGGGTATTATCGGTGACCAGACCGTAGATAACGGCTTATATGTGTCTTCTCTGGGTACAGGACAAGTTAGCTGGTTAGGCGCCGACGGACAGAAATTATTCTATCGCGGTACCCCGACAGCCGTAGCAACTTCCATTACCTGGCAAGACATCGCTACACTGGACTTAGGCTTCGACGCACGCTTCTTCCACGGTGATTTCGGCGTTACCTTTGACTGGTATCAACGTGATACGCGTAATATGATTGTTCCGGGCGCGGGCGTAGCCTATACTTTCGGCGCCGCAGCTCCTAAAGGAAATTACGGTTCTTTAAGAACACGCGGCTGGGAAGTTTCATTAGACTACAACCATCGCTTTAATAACGGATTGGGTATCAACGCCATGTTTACATTATCCGACGCCCAAACAGAAATCACAGAATACAGTGACACCCGTTTAATCAGTGATTATTATGTGGGCAAGAAGTATGGCGAAATATGGGGTTACAGAACCGAACGCTTATACCAGAAAGATGATTTCGTATACGATAATAACGGCGAGTTAGTAACCGTATGGGCATTAAATGGAAAAGAAGTGGCGGCAGGAACTGCCGGCGCCAAAGAAATGAACAAATTGAAAGATCCGAACGGAGTATATCAAGACTTCCTGCAATCGGGTGACTTCAAATTCGGTCCGGGTGATGTGAAATACGCCGATTTAAACGGTGACGGTAAATTAGGTAATGGCGCAGGTACGGTAGATGATCCGGGAGATAAAGAAGTAATCGGTAATGAGACACCGAGATTCGAATATGGTATCCGTTTAGGAGCAGACTATAAAGGTTTCGACCTTTCTGTCTTCATGCAAGGAGTAGGCAAGCGTCAGATATGGGGTAACGGATTCTTGGCTATCCCCGGCTACAATACCGCCGATGGCGCTCTTCCCGATGCTATCGCAAGCGACTACTGGACTGAAGATAATCCCGGAGCATTCTATGCGCGCCCGTGGAACCAAGCCGGTTCAAACGATGCTTATAACTATTACAAACAGTCTCGTTATCTATTAAACATGTCTTATTTCCGTATCAAGAATATCACATTAGGTTATTCTCTTCCGGAAAATATCATCAAAAAGGTACGCATGCAAAAAGCACGTATCTATCTGGCATTGGAAAACTTCTTTACATTTGACAAGTTGAACGGACTCCCCATCGATCCGGAAGCCATCTCAGGTTATTCCATGTTCGACACAGAGAACTACAACAGTGGCCGTACAGGTGTGGGAACTCCAACTTTCAAGAGTGTATCAGTAGGTGTACAGTTGAACTTCTAATAAACAGAATTATATGAAAAAATATATATTTGCTTTACTTTCTGCCGCAACCTTTATAATAAGCGGATGCGACTCGGTTCTGGAACGTCCGGTACTGACGAAACCATTGGATGAAACATATGGAAAGACCGATACCGAATATCGGTTGTATGTTAACGAAGCATACCCCGTTTATTTTGTAGGGTATAACAGCAGTTGGGGTAGCGCCTACGCTCCTCTGAGAGGATATAATTTTTCTGACGACAACGCGTCATCGGGAAAACAGACTTCCTTTGAAAATACGATTCCTACCAGTCGCGGCAGCTACAATACCAGCGACCTTGCCAATTCATGGATTACCCAATACGCAGCCGGCAACTGGAACTTTGCCTGGGTACGTAAATGGAATATAATGATTGACAAGTTGGAGCAGTATAAAAGTGTCTTAGAAGAAGAAACTTACAATCATTGGATGGGAGTAGCCCGGTTCTTCCGCGGTTTTGAATACTGCCGTTTAGTGGAAACCTTTGGCGATGTGCCTTATTACAGCAAGTCCATCACCGATGCGGATACCGATGAAATGTACAAAGACCGTACTCCGCGTAATGAAGTAATGGGATATGTATACGAAGATTTTGATTTTGCACTAAACAACATCCGCAAAAATGACGGTACCCAATATCTGAACAGATATATCGCTGCCGGTTTCATCAGCCGCCTGATGTTATTTGAAGGAACTTGGCAGAAATATCACAAAAGCGATACCGAACTTGCCAAAAAATACCTGACGCAAGCGAAAGAGGCAGGTGAACTGGTATTGGGCAACAACCAGTGGCAAATCTCCAGTGACTTCAAGAGCCTGTTCGGTTCGATGGATTTGAGCGGAAACAAAGAAGTTTTAATGTACAGACACTATGATGCTGGTGTCAGCGTAACCCACTGTGTGGCCTCTTACTCCAACGGTGCGGAAAGTCAAGGCGGTGCCACTCTGGCATTAGCGAAATCATTCATCTGCAATGACGGTAAAGTGTACCAAAACTCAACTCTTGCGGATGCGGACAACCTTGATATCGAGAATATGGCTAAAACCCGCGACCCGCGTTTTGAGGCGACATTTTGGGACGAGCCGCGCATTCAAGCCGGTACACTGCTTTACAGTTGGAAATTCATAGACCGTGTCGGCCCCACTTATTTCGGCGGTACCTATCCTGCCCAATATGGCAGTATGACTAATACAAACGACTATCCGGTCATGCGTCTGGCAGAGGTAATGTTGAACTGGCTGGAAGCTAAAGCAGAATTGGCGTTAATGGGTGGTGAGCTTGTTACACAAGACGATATCGATAATACAATCAATAAGATTCGCGACCGTCCTCTTGATGAAACCGCTATCAGCAAAGGTTTACAGAAAACACGACACATGCAACTGGTTGAGATAACAGACAATTTCGACCCCGCACGAGATAAGGGAGATTTAGTAGCCGGTGACTATGCCGTAGATCCGTTAATTTGGGAAATTCGCCGTGAACGCCGAATGGAGTTTGTGTACGAACATTCCCGCCTGCTTGATTTGAAACGCTGGAAGAAGCTGCATTACATGAATAATAAAACATATCCGGACACAATGCTCGGCTTATGGATAGATTTAAAAGCAGAACTTCCCAACTATCTTGAGGAGGACAATATTGGTATCACGACTGTGGCAGTGCCTGATGGTAACGGATACAAATACATAACCTATGACGGAACCAATGCCGACGAAATGAAAGGTTTTTATGTCCCGGAAGCTGCCGAAGCAAGAGATGACTTCAGCGATCGTTCATATTTGGCTCCTGTAGGTGAGGCTCAAATCAACGAGTATAATGCTAAAGGATATAAGTTAACGCAAACAACTCTCTGGTAACAGAAGAGCATTGCCGATAAGAGGTATATTAAGGCGGGGAGCGTTTTCCATTCTTAATATACCTCTTTTTTTATAATACTCTGTCTATGAATTATTATAAATTGAACTCCTGATTAATTCTTCTCGCCGCTTCCAGCTTTCCGTCTTTCAATAAAGCCCGGGCATTAAAGAAATTGACCCCATCGGCTCCTGCCTCAATGGATAATTTAGCCGCCTGATACAACTCTTCCGCTGTAATATCGGGTACAAACAAACCGGAAACATATTTATTTTTATGGAAAGTCTCGCGTAAGCCGTTCTCAACACTAAACGGTATCCAGTCAAGGCTTTCCGAATAGAAAGACTGATAGTTCATCGGGCATACGATATCCAGCTTCCATGTAGGCCAGTCCTGATATACCGTCATACGCGCACGGGTGGGATACGGAAATACCGCAGCCGAAAGTAACTTGCCCTTAGCATGGGTTTCGCCGGCAATTTCGTTGACCAGAGAGGAAACTTCATTCAAACGGAATTGCAACCATTCCGGACTCATCCAGGGAGCCTGCAAATCCAACGGAGAATAACCGAACTGTTTTTTGAACTTTTCAATCGCTGCCGGATGATAGCCGAAATCATATTCCGCACGATAGGTATCCTGCTGAATTTTAAATTTATACTGTTGCAACCGCCTTCCCAATACGGCATCATTATAACGGATAAAATCCAGATGCACAGAAGTCAACCCTTCTAAAGCCGCATACGAAGCCGCCTTATCTTTCATATACCGGCGAGCTTCCGGAACAGACGGGCTCAACCACTTATAATGTTTTACATAAGGATCGTACTCATGGCTATTATAGCCTACACGATTGACATCAAACCATTCCGGATGCGCCAATGCCACAGAATCCCGGGGAGCATTCACCGTAAACATCCAAGCATGTACCTTCGCCCCCGAATAGGACTTGGCAGCCTCGATATAACGTGCCACTTCCTCAGGAGAGCCGCACATGTAATAGTTTTTAATTCCCGCCTCATCAAAAGGCTTCATCCAGCGGATAATAGAATCTACCGAAGCCGTTTTATCCACATCGTCCCATACGCCTAAAGCAATTTTCTGTTCTGTTACGGGTGTTTTCTTCTTGCTTTTTGCAGAAACCGGCAATACACTGTAACAAAAAAAACAAACAAGTGCTGCAAATAAATAAGTAGTTTTCATGATGATGATTTTAAGAGTTATACAACATAAATTAAATTCGCATGGTGGCAAAGATAGTATTTTCTTGAATATCAGCTAATGCCTGCGTCAATTAATTGCAAATTAATAATTATAATACTAAATATTCGCAAATAATTGTTTTTGATATTAAAATAAAAAGTATCTTTGTTCCATATAAATTCCCCTTAATAATACTATTATGAAGAAGCTGCTACTATTGACCATTCTGCTATGTAGTTCATTATTGTGTCAAGCGCAAAAAGAGCGCATTATCTTAGGCGATGAACAAACTTCAGAGTATTTTCCAATCCTGAAAGGAAAACGAATTGCGATTTTCTCCAATCACACCGGAATGGTGGGAGACAAGCACTTACTGGATGTTCTGCTAGAAAACAAATTCAACGTAGTAGCAATCTTTTCACCCGAGCACGGTTTCCGCGGAGATGCGGATGCGGGAGAACATGTTTCCAATTCCGTTGATAAAAAAACAGGGGTTCCCATCCTTTCCCTTTATGACGGAAAAGACAAAAAGCCGAGTGAAGCATCCATGAGAAAATTTGATATACTGGTTATCGATATACAAGACGTCGGCTTGCGATTCTATACCTATTATATCACAATGTGCCGATTGATGGACGCCTGTGCGGAATACAACCGCAAGGTTTTATTGTTGGACCGTCCCAATCCGAACGGGCATTATGTAGACGGCCCGATACTGGATATGAAATATAAATCCGGAGTAGGCTGGTTGCCTATCCCCATCGTACACGGAATGACGCTGGGCGAGCTGGCGTTAATGGTAAATGGCGAACGCTGGTTACCGGCTTCACGCGTATGCGACCTTACCGTTATACCTTGTAAGAACTATACACATCAGACCAAATACGTCTTGCCGATTCCACCTTCTCCCAACTTGCCCGACATGAAGTCCATTTATCTATATCCGGCTACCTGCTATTTTGAGGCTACGCCCGTCAGTCTGGGCAGAGGGACCTCACTCCCCTTTCAGGTATACGGCCATCCCAACATGACAGGCTATAATTACAGCTTTACACCTAAAAGCATTCCCGGAGCCAAAAATCCTCCGCAACTGAACAAACTGTGCCATGGTGTAAACCTCAGTAATATGAGCGACGAGGAAATCTGGGAGCGCGGAGTAGACCTGAGCTACGTAATCGATGCGTATAAGAATCTGAATATGGGTGATCATTTTTTCCGCCCTTTCTTCGAACTGTTAGTTGGAACCGACTATGTTCGTAAAATGATAGAAGACGGAAAAAGCGCCGGAGAAATAAAAAGCCGTTGGAAAGGTGATGTGGAAAAGTTCAAGGAACAACGGAAACCTTATTTGTTGTACCAAGAATAATCATTCATAAAAAACAATTACTAATCAACCTGTAAATACTAATACCCGATCACAACAATGAGTCCACTATCCGTTATCATCACTATCGCCGTCTATTTTATAATACTATTTACAGTATCTTACATTGCCGGCAGAAAAGCAGACAATGCAGGTTTCTTTGTAGGTAACCGTAAATCATCCTGGTATGTAGTAGCCTTTGCAATGATTGGATCCAGCATATCCGGAGTAACGTATGTCTCCGTACCCGGCATGGTCGCCGCAAGTAACTTCGGCTATCTGCAAATGGTATTGGGATTTATTGCCGGACAGTTAATTATTGCTTTTGTCCTGACGCCCCTATTCTATCGGATGAACCTGGTTTCTATTTACGAATACCTGGAGAACCGTTTCGGCATGTCCTCATACCGGACCGGAGCCTGGTTTTTCTTTATCTCCAAAATGCTCGGGGCTGCAGTACGCTTATTCCTTGTCTGCCTGACATTGCAGTTGTTGGTATTTGAACCTTTCGGATTACCGTTTATTCTGAATGTGGCTATCACCGTAGCATTGGTATGGTTGTATACGTTCCGCGGCGGAGTAAAGTCGCTCATTTGGACAGACTCTTTGAAAACTTTCTGCCTCGTGGTATCGGTCGTATTATGCATCTGTTACATCGCTTCCGACCTTAATCTGTCTTTTACCGGCATGATAAGTACAATTGCCGACAGTGATATGTCCCGTATATTCTTCTTCGACGATGTCAACGGCAAACAATATTTCTTCAAGCAATTCTTTGCCGGAGCGTTTACCATGATAGCCATGACCGGATTAGACCAGGATATGATGCAGCGTAATCTCAGTTGTAAGAATTTTAAAGATTCACAAAAGAATATGATTACCAGTGTCATTTCACAGTTCTTCGTGATTCTGCTGTTCCTGATGCTGGGCGTATTGCTTTACATATTCGCCAACAGCCAGGGAATACAGGTAGACAAAAGCGACGAGCTTTTCCCCGTAATCGCTACCGGAAACTACTTCCCTGCCATTGTAGGTATCCTGTTTATTATCGGCTTGATTTCTTCCGCTTATTCGGCGGCCGGTTCCGCCTTGACGGCTCTTACAACATCTTTCACCGTAGATATTCTCGGCACCAAAGGAAAAACGGAAGAAGAGATTGTTAAGATACGGAAACGGGTACACGTAGGAATGGCCGTAATAATGGGTATCACTATTTTTATATTTAACCTGCTGAACAATACCAGTGTAATTGATGCCGTATATATTCTGGCAAGCTACACGTACGGTCCTATCTTAGGCTTATTTGCCTTCGGTATCTTTATGAAGCAACAGGTACGGGATAAATACATACCGCTGGTAGCGATCGTCTCCCCGTTCCTCTGCTTTATCCTGCAAAAGAATTCGGAAGCATGGTTCAACGGTTATCAGTTCAGCTACGAACTGCTTATATTCAATGCACTGTTCACATTCATCGGACTCTGCATATTGATAAAGAAAGACAAAAAGAACATTTAACTTAATACATCATCATGAGTGTAAGACTTCACTTTTTATTCAGCATGCTCGCCGCCGCCCTCATCCCCCAGTTGGGCGGCGCGCAAGAGCTTCCGGCAGAAACCCGCCGGAAGATAGGAGAATTTCTGGATGCCACTGCGCGGAAAGAAATATCCATAGGACGCATCACGATTGATTCCGTTGCCATAGAGGGCAGCACCCTGCAGCTCTTCGCGAATATGAACTGCTCCTACATTCCTTTTCGGGAAGCTAATGTGGCGGAAATTTATCAAGGAATCAGCGCTTTGTTACCGAGCGGATTTACAAAATACAAGCTACAGTTACGTACCAATAAACACAGTATTGAAGAATTGATACCGCAAGCATTGCGCTCAAAGAAAGATAAAAAGTCCCTGACATTCAGTCAAAATGTAGAAAAGCCTTTAGTAAGCAAAGTCTCCAGGCCTTATACTCCTGCCAACGGGCTGCAAAACCGGCATATAGCTTTATGGCAGAGTCACGGTTTCTACTACGAACCGAAGCTCAACCGCTGGGAATGGCAGCGTGCCCGTTGTTTGCAAACAGTGGAAGACCTGTACACCCAAAGTTTCGTATTACCCTATCTCATCCCGATGCTGGAAAATGCCGGAGCCAATGTGCTGATTCCGCGCGAACGTGACTGCCAGACGGCTGAAATCATTATAGACAATGACGGTTGCCTTAATACACGCTCTGCATATGTGGAAAATACCGCAGACAAGGCATGGATGCAAGGCAACGGAAAAGGTTTTGCGCATCTTCGTTCGCAATACACAGACTTTGAAAATCCTTTCAAAGAGGGGACTTTCCGTACCATAGAAACTATCAAGAAAGGAAAAGAAAGTATTACCGAATGGATTCCTGAGATACCTCAAAACGGACAATACGCAGTTTACGTGTCTTATCAAACCGTCCCGAACAGCAGCGATGACGCCCTTTATACCGTTTATCATAAAGGCGGGATATCTCAATTCAAAGTGAACCAAAAGATGGGAGGAGGTACCTGGATTTATTTAGGAACCTTCGGTTTCGATGCGGGAAAAAACAATACCTGTAAAGTAACCCTGAGCAACCGTTCCGACAAAGCCGGACAAATCGTGACAGCCGATGCCGTAAAGATTGGCGGCGGTATGGGAAACATTGCCCGTCGCATCTCGGAAGAAGGAGCGACTGATAATTTGAAGAGTTCCGACAAAACCGTCAATTCATCCAACGCAACAGGAAATACAACGGCGACACATCAATCGGCTTATGTCACCGAATACCAAAAGAGCGGTTACCCCCGTTTCTGCGAAGCCGCCCGCTATTGGATGCAATGGGCAGGAATTCCGGACAGTGTGTATTCCGAAAGTCATGGTAAGAACGACTACACGGATGATTATAAAAGCCGCGGCATATGGGTGAACTACCTTGCCGGCGGTTCTGCCGCCAATCCCACAGAGAAAGGGCTGAACATTCCGATAGATATGGCATTCGCTTTTCACTCGGACGCCGGAACCACACTCAACGACTCTGTCATCGGAACACTCGGCATCTATCAGACAGACGCTTACAACGGCGTATTCGCCAATGGCGCCTCACGTTATCTGTCTCATGACCTGACAGACCTTATCCAATCCAATATCGTGCGTGATATTCGGACACTGTACGAGCCTCGATGGACCCGTCGCGGCAAATGGAACCAATCGTACTATGAGGCTCGTGTGCCACGAGTACCGACAATGTTGCTCGAATTGCTCTCTCATCAGAACTTTGCCGATATGCGTTACGGTATCGACCCCCGTTTCCGATTTACCGTTAGCCGCGCCATTTACAAAGGCATGTTACAATTTCTCTGTTCGCAATACCACATGGATTATGTAGTACAACCGCTACCGGTTGACCACATGGCTTTGCGTATGATTGGCGAGAATGAAATTGAGCTGACCTGGCAACCGGTGACCGACTCTTTGGAACCGACCGCCACTGCCGAAAAATATATTGTCTATACCCGAATCGGCAACGGAGATTTTGATAATGGCATAGTGGTAGATAAGAACAGTTACCGTACCGCCCTCCCTGCCGGCGTTGTATGCAGCTATAAAGTAACCGCCCTCAACAAAGGCGGTGAGAGTTTCCCCTCTGAGATTCTTTCAGCCGGAAAAGCTTTCAACAGCAAGGGTACCGTATTAGTGGTTAACGGATTCGACCGCATCAGCGCTCCGGCAGATTTTGTAGCCCCGGCTCCGGCGGATACATTGCTGGCCGGTTTTCTGGACGAATCAGACCATGGAGTACCTTACATCAAAGATATCAGCTATATAGGAAAAATGAAAGAATACCGCCGTTCCGTTCCCTGGATGGATGATGACGCATCCGGCTTTGGCGACAGTTACAGCAACTATGAAACACAGGTTATCGCCGGAAACACATTTGACTATCCTGCCCTGCATGGAGCTGCCATATTAAAATCCGGTTACTCTTTCGTTTCCAGCAGCGACGAAGCCGTTGAAAACGGAAAAGTCACCTTGAACGATTATAAATACGCCGACCTTATCCTCGGTAAAGAATGTCAGACCAAGATAGGCAGGGGCGGAGTGAAACCGCTGGAGTTCAAAACATTCAGTAAGCCGATGCAAGACTGTATTACATCTTATTGTAACCAAGGCGGCAATATCTTTATATCAGGCGCCTATGTAGGAACCGACTTATGGGATAATCGCCTGATTCCCGCCAATGAAGAAGACAAAAAATTTGCCACGGAAGTTCTGAAATATAAGTGGCGTACAGGACAAGCCGCAACGATGGGCAAAGTAAAGTGCGTAGCTTCTCCGTTCCCGTCTCTTTCTGGAAACTATACTTATTATAATGAGTTGAATACGGATTCTTACGTTGTGGAATCTCCTGACGCCATCGAGCCCGCTACGAAAGAAGCATATACCGTAATGCGCTATTCGGAGAATAATCTGAGTGCCGGAGTGGCTTATCAAGGAAGCTATAAGACTTGTGTTTTAGGATTTCCCTTCGAGTCACTGCGCACAGCGGAAGAAAGAGATTGCCTGATGAACGCCATTCTGACGTTCTTCAGCAGTAATAGTAAGAAGTAAAAACAAATTTATAAAACCAATCATCATCTATGAATCGAAGACTATTCATCAGCGTCCTGTTTGTTTGCCTGCTGTCGTTTACGGTCCGGGCACAACAGGGAACGTTCCGTTTCGCACAGTTGACGGATATTCACTTAAGCCCGAACAATCCCAATCCGACAGAGGATTTGTTACGGTCTATCGCCCAAATCAACGCAACCGACAGCCTTGATTTCGTATTGGTAACAGGCGACCTTACCGAAGAAGGTGACCGTGCGACCATGGAGAAAGTAAAATCATGCCTTGACCTGCTGAAAGTAAAATACTATGTAGCGTTGGGTAATCACGAAACCAAATGGAGCGATTCCGGTTGTACCGCTTTCGGAGAAATATTCGGCGGCGAGCGATTTGATTTCGAACACAAAGGATTCCTGTTTTTAGGTTTTAATTCCGGTCCGCTGATGCGTATGGCATACGGACACGTCGTTCCTCAGGATATACGCTGGATGACGGAAAGAATGAGCCGGTACAATACCGGTAATCCCCGACAGAATAACCCGGTAATCCTTGTTACACACTATCCGATGACAGAAGGAGATGTGGACAACTGGTATGAGGTAACAGATGCCGTACGCCCGTATAATATACGTTTATTTATCGGCGGCCATTATCACCGCAACCGTGACTTACGCTATGACGGCATTCCGGGCATTCTGATGCGCAGCAATCTGCGTGACAAGGATGAGAAACCCGGTTATGGTATTTATGAAATAACGAAAGATTCCATTCTGGTCTATACCCAACGTATTGGAGAGCCCAAAAAGAAATGGGCTGCTTTCTCTCTGACAGAATCATACTACGACCGTAACGGGAAAGCCGATAAATATCCGGACTTCTCCGTAAACAAGGAGTATGCACAGGTGAAAGAGCAATGGTTGGTACAAACCGGAGCAGGCATTTATTGTTCGCCGGCTGTGGAAAAGGATAAAGTATTCGTTGGTGACGACATGGGATATCTGACAGCCTACGCCCTTAAAAGCGGTAAGAAGTTATGGAGCTTCCAATCCGGAAAAAGAATAGTCGGCACACCTGCCGTAAGTGAGGGGATTGTCGTTTTCGGCTCTGCAGATTGTAAGATATATGGTTTGAACGCTCAAAACGGAAACTTATTATGGACGGTAAAAGCCGCCGCTCCCGTATTAGGCGCGGTAACCATAGACAACGGCATTGCCTATATCGGCGCCAGCGACCATACATTCCGTGCCGTAAACATCCACACGGGAGACGTAAAGTGGAACTTCACAGGCGTAAAAGGCTATATTGAGACCAAACCTCTGGTAACAGACAATAAAGTGATTTTCGGCGCATGGGACAACACCCTATATGCATTGGATAAGGCAGACGGCAAGGAACTATGGAAATGGACGGGCGGGCTGACCCGTATGCATTTTTCTCCGGCGGCCGTATGGCCGGTAGCCTCGGACGGAAAGGTGTTTATTACCGATCCGCAACGTGCCATGACTGCCATTGACCTGAAAACAGGTAATACCGTGTGGCGCACTTTCCAGTCTATGGTACGGGAAACGATAGGATTGTCCGAAGACGGAGAACGTATTTACAGCAAAACAATGAACGACAGTATCGTCTGTTATTCCGCCAAAGGTGACCAACCGCACGAATTATGGGCATCCAACGTCGGTTTCGGCTACGAACATGCCCCTTCCATGCAGGTAGAGAAAGAAGGCATCGTATTTGGAAGTACCAAAGAAGGACTTATCTTCGCATTGGAAGCCAAAACAGGCAAAGTATTGTGGAAACACAAAATCGGTAACTCGCTTATAAGTACCGTGGTTCCGCTTGGTAACAACCGGGTATTGTTTACCGCCACCGGTGGAGAAACCGGACTGCTGAAATTAAAAAAATAAAAATTGAAAATTAAAAAATAACACCTTATAGATATGAAGAAGATTGATTGCTTTATTCCCTACGCAGGAAAAGAACAAGCTGAAAAGACAGTACAAGGATTGCAGGCTACAGGTCTCGTTGGAAACATCCGTTTAGTAACGACCGACTCTACCCTTGAGCCACTGCCCGGTTGTGAACTTTTATCTGTAGATATGCCCTACTGCAGTACTACCATGAGAGCCATAGCCCAAAAAGCAGATGCGGAATATACATTGCTTTACACCAAAGAGACTACTCTTGAACTGGGCTTGTTCGCATTGGAACGCATGATGCACATCGCAGAAGATTCGGATGCAGGAATGGTCTATGCCGACCATTACCAGATAGCTGACGGCAAACAAACGAATGCCCCCGTCATAGACTATCAATTCGGTTCGTTGAGAGATGATTTCAACTTCGGTTCGGTGCTCCTTTTCAACACCTCTAAACTGAAAGAAGCCGCCGGCCGTCTCGTATCCGATTACGACTTTGCAGGCCTCTACGACTTACGTTTGAAATTAAGCCAAAAAGCTGACCTTGTACATATCAACGAGTATCTGTACAGCGAAGTAGAAAACGATACTCGTAAAAGCGGTGAAAAGATTTTTGATTATGTCGATCCGAAGAACCGTGACCGTCAGATTGAAATGGAAAAAGCATGTACGGAGCATCTGAAAGAAATCGGCGGTTATCTGAAACCGGAATTCAAACAGATTGAATTTTCCGCCGGTAATTTTGAATACGAGGCATCTGTTATCATCCCCGTACGTAACCGTATACGCACCATTCGCGATGCCATCCAATCCGTTTTAAGCCAAAAGACAGATTTCAAGTTCAACCTTATCATCATCGATAATCATTCCACAGACGGTACGACAGAGGCCATTGATGAATTTAAGAACGACGAGCGTCTCATCCATATTATCCCTGAACGTAACGACCTTGGCATCGGCGGTTGTTGGAATATGGGCGTACACCACCCCAAATGCGGCAAATTTGCCGTGCAACTGGACAGTGACGATGTATATGCCAATGAAAACACGCTGACTACAATGGTACGCGCTTTCTATGAACAGAATTGCGCCATGGTGGTGGGTACTTACATGATGACGGATTTCAACATGAATATGATTGCTCCGGGTATCATCGACCATAAAGAATGGACACCGGAGAACGGACGGAACAATGCTCTCCGCATCAATGGTTTGGGCGCACCGCGCGCATTCTATACTCCGGTACTGCGCGAGGTAAAAGTACCTAACACAAGCTATGGTGAAGACTATGCCCTGGGATTGAACTTCTCACGCCAGTACCAGATAGGCCGTGTTTATGATGTTGTCTATAACTGCCGCCGCTGGGACGACAATTCAGACGCCTCATTAGACATCGTTAAGATGAACGGACACAACTTATATAAAGACCGGATCCGCACTTGGGAATTGCAGGCACGCGTGGCAATGAACAAGAAAAACAAGAAATAATATATGAACCAGACAATACACAATCTTCTGACCGAGCAACTTGCTTCTTGGGAAATGGCGCGTAACAACTACGCCGCCCTTTCCGGAGTGCAAGTAAAAGAGCTGAATGTAAACGGCATTCCTTATAAGGTGCAGTTCAATCCGGCACGTATTGTGTCTTCCGGAGCCAAAGTAGATGCCAAATCCATAAAGGAACGCAAATGTTTTCTCTGCCCTGCCAACCTGCCGGCAGAACAAAGAGGCGTTCCGTTTGAAGGGCATTATAATATATTGGTCAATCCGTTTCCTATATTTCCCCGTCACCTGACCATACCGGAAACCGCCCACGTCGACCAACGCATAGCTCTCCGTTTCGGAGATATGCTGGACCTGGCACAGCAACTGACCGATTATACAATCTTTTATAACGGGCCTAAATGCGGAGCTTCCGCTCCCGACCATGCACATTTCCAAGCCGGCAACAAAGGCTTCATGCCTATCGAGCAAGACTGGCGCGAACAAGTGGCGGGCAAAGTCGCGGATTACGGTCAGGCCACCCTCTGGTATCTGAACGACTCCCCGCGTACTACCCTTGTCATTGAGTCTGCCGACCGGAAAACAGCGCTCAAACTGTTCGATATCGTCTATCACTCTCTGGATATACAACCCGGTGAAGATGAGCCGATGATGAACGTTCTCGCCATGTACGAAGCCTGTAAATGGATTGTTTTCATCTTTCCCCGCGCCAAGCACCGTCCGGCCTGTTACACCGCCGAGGGCGATGCCAATCTGCTAAGTAGTCCCGCATCCGTTGACTTAGGCGGTGTATTCATTACGCCTGTCGAGAAAGATTTTATCAAAATAACGGCAGAGGATATTGCGCAAATATTAAGCGAAGTATGCCTTTCACCGGCAGATTTCCAAAAAATACGTCAACGTATCAAAGAACAAATATAATATCCGTTATTCCTTAAACAAACGAGTATGAAAGAGCCCAAAGTAGAAGTTGGTATATTATTCGAACCACAGATAGAGTTTGTCCTGTTAGCTCCTTACCGCATATCCGGCAAGGAAGTCAGCGGCAAGCAAGTTGTCACCTATGACGAAGGCAAAATCCTTTGGAACGGCCGTCAATATGACGAGTTGCTATTTGAACCCCTGCAGGAATCTGCCGCAGCATTCGAATTGCTGGATGTAACTATCGGCATAAATTTCCATTGGGAACGGAAAGAAGACCAACGCTTTCAGGGCTCCTTAAAGATTATTGTGGAAAACGGCAAACTGACGGGTATCAATGTCATCCATGTCGAAGACTATCTGACCAGTGTCATTTCCAGTGAAATGAGCGCAACGGCTTCTTTGGAGCTACTGAAAGCCCATGCAGTCATTTCGCGTAGCTGGCTGTTGGCACAGATACGGAAAAACAAAGAAATCGCAGAAGCGCAAACCGATTATTCCGCTTTCACCCAAACAGACGAAGAACTCATCCGCTGGTACGACCGTGAAGACCATACTCATTTCGACGTATGCGCAGACGACCATTGCCAGCGCTATCAGGGAATAACCCGCGCCTCTACCGATATAGTCAAACAGGCGATAGCCGCCACCCGGGGACAGGTACTTACCTCGGAAGGAAAAATCTGCGATGCCCGTTTCTCCAAATGTTGCGGCGGCGCTTTCGAAGAGTTTCAATATTGCTGGGAAGATATTAAATACCCTTATCTTGCCAAGCAACGCGACTATAAAGTTGATAGTGAAAAGTTACCCGACTTGACGCAGGAAACCGAGGCCGACCGATGGATACGTACTTCTCCCGAAGCGTTTTGCAACACCACGGATAAGAAAATCCTGTCGCAGGTACTCAACAATTACGACCAAGAGACTACGGATTTCTATCGTTGGAAAGTAGAATACACCCAAGACGAGCTCTCCGCCCTCATCCTGAAACGTTCCGGCATAGACTACGAGCAGATTATTGACCTTGTTCCTATTGCCCGCGGCACTTCCGGACGCTTGTGGAAACTGAAGATTGTCGGTACAAAGAAAACACTGACCATCGGAAAAGAATTGGAAATCCGCCGGACGCTCTCTCCTTCGCACCTTTACAGTTCCGCATTTGTCGTAGACCGCACAGAGTTGTCGGAAGCAGGTATACCCGGACGCTTTATCCTCACCGGAGCAGGCTGGGGACACGGCGTAGGACTCTGCCAGATAGGCGCTGCCGTAATGGGCGAACAAGGATATGGATATGACGCTATACTGTTGCACTACTATATCGACGCGAACATCGACAAACTATATGACTAATCTAATAACAGAAAAACAATTAATAGAATGAACAATATCAAGAAAATATCACCTTGGGCATGGGTTCCTACTTTGTATTTCGCACAAGGTATTCCCTACTTTATCGTGAACAACATCTCCGTACTGATGTTTGCCAAAATGGGCGTTCCCAATGGAGATATGGCGTTATTTACCAGTCTGCTGTATTTACCTTGGACCATCAAACCTTTCTGGAGCCCGTTTGTCGATATCATCAAAACCAAAAGATGGTGGGTTGTCTCCATGCAGATTCTGATGTCGATAGCTTTTATCTTGCTGACGTTGACCATACCGCGACCGGATGAAGCGACCATGGCGGCCGGAACCACTCCTATCAGTATGTTTACCCTCACGCTGATATTATTTATCATCACGGCATTTGCCTCCGCTACACACGACATTGCGGCGGACGGTTTCTATATGCTGGCGCTAAAATCGGGCGAACAGGCAGAGTTTGTCGGCATCCGAAGCACTTTCTACCGCCTTGCATCCATTTTCGGACAAGGAGTACTCGTAGCTATCGCCGGAGCCATCGAACTGAAATACGACAACATTCCGTTATCATGGACGATCACGATGCTGGTTACAGCCGTCATGTTCAGTGCGGTAAGCCTCTACCATCTCTTTGCGATACCCAAACCCGCTTCCGACAAGTCTGTCCTGGCACCGGGAACAGCCGGTGCAAAAGCCATTTTCAAGGAGTTCGGGCGTACATTCGCTACCTATTTCACTAAACCCGGCGTATTGCTTGCCATTATATTCATGCTCCTCTACCGTCTGCCCGAGGCATTCCTCATCAAAATGTGCATGCCGTTCCTCGTTGCCGGCAAAGAAGCGGGC
The DNA here is from genome assembly GCF_015555825.1 of Bacteroides clarus. NCBI lineage: Bacteria > Pseudomonadati > Bacteroidota > Bacteroidia > Bacteroidales > Bacteroidaceae > Bacteroides > Bacteroides clarus. The sequence goes on from NZ_JADNLF010000005.1 coordinate 106,610, forward strand.
GGCTTAGAGCTATCCACAGCAGAAGTAGGTATCGTATATGGTACTATCGGAGTGATATTCCTCACGTTGGGGGGTATTCTCGGCGGACTATTCGCATCACGTATAGGATTAAAGAAATCCATTTGGTGGATGGCGGCTTGTATGACGCTGCCTTGTCTGACCTTCGTTTATCTGGCTATCTGCCAACCCGAAAACCTGTTTGCCATATCCACGGCCATTGCCATCGAACAATTCGGTTACGGATTCGGTTTCACAGCCTATATGCTCTATATGATGTACTTTTCCGAAGGAGAGTTCAAAACATCCCACTATGCCATCTGTACCGCATTCATGGCATTGAGTATGATGATTCCGGGTATGTTTGCGGGCTACATCCAAGAAGCTATCGGCTATACCAACTTCTTCTGGATGGTAATCATTTGTTGTATCGCCACTGTGATAGTTACCGTTTTCGCCGACAGAAGAATAGACCCGGAATATGGAAAAAAGTAAGTAGTGATTAATGATTAGTAAATGATTATGAAGAAGATAATGACAATCTGCCTGATTTGTATCCTCTGCGGAAGCATGGTACAGGCACAGAAAATCAGAATAAAAACCGGCATTGAAGTATTGAAAGAACAAAACTTCAAATGCCTGGAAGGTAAGCGTGTAGGATTAATCACCAATCCCACCGGAGTAGACAACCATATGAAATCCACGATTGATATTCTGCACGAGGCACCGAACGTAAATCTTGTGGCTCTCTATGGCCCGGAGCATGGCGTACGCGGCGACGTGCATGCCGGCGACCATGTAACGGACATGAAAGACGCTTCTACCGGACTGCCCGTTTATTCCCTGTACGGAAGTACACGCAAAGCAACACCGGAAATGCTGAAAGACATCGATGTACTGGTATACGACATCCAGGACATCGGTTGCCGCTCGTTCACATATATCAGTACCATGGGACTGGCCATGGAAGCCGCAGCCGAGAATGGGAAAGAACTTATCGTATTGGACCGTCCCAATCCCGTAGGCGGACTGAAGATTGAAGGTAATCTGACGGAAGATGACTGTGTTTCTTTTGTCAGCCAATTTAAAATTCCGTATCTTTACGGTCTCACTTGCGGTGAGCTGGCTTTAATGTTGAATGGAGAAAAGATGTTGAAAGAGGGTAAGCAATGTAAACTGCAGGTTGTAAAGATGAAAGGCTGGAAGCGCAAAATGGACTATACACAGACCGGATTGCAATGGGTGCCTTCTTCCCCGCACATTCCGCATCCGCATTCCGCGTTTTTCTATCCCGTCAGCGGTATTCTAGGCGAACTGGGCTACATGTCCATCGGAGTAGGTTACACGATTCCGTTCCAAATGTTTGCCGCTCCATGGGTAGAGGCTGAAAAACTCGCCGGGAACCTGAATAATCTGAACGTACCGGGTGTTATTTTCCGACCGATGTACCTGAAACCCTTCTACTCCGTAGGCAAAGGAGAATTACTGCAAGGCGTGCAAGTACATATCATGGATTTCGGCAAAGCTCCGCTCAGTGAAATACAGTTTCTCGTTATGCAGGAAGTAGCCGCACTCTATCCCGACCGCGCCGTATTCGACCATGCAGACAAAGGTCGTTTCTCCATGTTCGATAAAGTAAGCGGTTCAAAGCAGATACGTGAACGTTTCAGTAAACGGAACCGTTGGGAAGATGTCCGGGACTATTGGTATAAGGATGTCGAGAATTTCCGCAAACTATCGAAACAATATTATTTGTATAAGTGATATGAAAAAGAGTAACTATATGGCTTTCCTGCAGGAAGCGAGACAATTCATTCCACAGGAAAGAATTTATACCGACGAACTCCGCCGGCTGGCCTGGGGAACAGACGCAGGATTTTACCGCCTCATCCCGCAAATCGTAATCCGTTCGGAAGGAGAAGAGGAAATCTCCCGATTGCTGAAACTGGCTGATTTGTACAATCTGCCCGTGACTTTCCGGGCGGCAGGAACCAGCCTGTCCGGACAAGCCATTAGTGACTCCATACTCATTGTTGCCGGCAAGCATTGGGAAAAATACAGTATATCTCCCGACCACAAGGAAATTACCCTGCAACCCGGTATTATCGGACAACGGGTAAATGAGCTGTTAGCGCCCTTCGGACGAAAATTCGCTCCGGACCCGGCTTCCGTTAAAAGCGCCATGGTAGGCGGTATCGTCATGAACAATGCTTCCGGCATGAACTGCGGTACCCACGCCAATAGCGACAAGGTTCTTCTCTCCGCCCGTATCATTCTGCCGGACGGAACGCTGCTCGATACCGGAGACAGTGTCAGCCGTGCCGCATTCGAAGTGACACACCGCGATTTCATACGCCGGATTTACACCCTTCGCGATGAAGTACGTGCCGACGAGAAGCTGGCGGAACGCATTCGCTACAAATATTCCATTAAGAATGTAACAGGTCTTAATTTGCTTCCCTTCGTCCGTTTTGACGATCCGTTCGATATTATAACCCACCTTATGGTTGGTTCGGAAGGGACATTGGCATTCCTTTCCCAAGTAACCATGCAAACAGAGTACGACTATCCTTTCAAAGCAAGCGCCATGCTCTACTTCAAGACTATCAAAGACGCTTGCCGTGCCGTAGTAGCCATGAAAAAGCTCACCGACAGCAATGGCGAGTGGATTGTAAAAGGGGCGGAACTACTGGATTGGAAGTCTTTGGCATCAGTCAGCGATCCTATATTCCTGAAATATAAGGGAGAAGTATGTTCGTCTCCCCTACCCGGTGTAGAACCGGGAGACGAAACCGGACTGACCGCCGTGCTGACCGAGACCAAAGCCCGCAGCGCGGAAGAACTGAAACGGAATATCAGCGGCATAGAATGTTGTCTTTCTGATTTCCAAACTTATACACCCGTCCGTTTCACCGACAAACCGGAAGAATACTCACAATATTGGGCGATTCGTTCCGGCATTTTCCCTTCCGTAGGAGGAACTCGAAAACCGGGCACAACGTGCCTCATCGAAGACGTGGCTTTCCACATCGAGGATTTACCCGAGGCAACCGCCGAATTACAGCAACTCATAGCCCGCCACGGTTACGAAGATGCCTGCATATACGGGCACGCACTGGAGGGAAACTACCATTTCATCCTCAATCAGTCTTTTAGCAGCGATACCGAGGTGAAACGTTACGAAGACCTGATGAATGATGTCAAGACACTGGTTGTAGACAGATATGACGGTTCTTTAAAGGCAGAGCACGGTACAGGTCGTAATATGGCTCCTTTTGTCCGTTATGAATGGGGAGACGCTGCTTACGAGGTAATGAAAGCCGTTAAAAAGCTGTTCGATCCGAAAGGTCTATTAAATCCCGGCGTTATCTTCAATGACGATCCGAAATGCCACATCAAAAACTTCAAACCGCTGCCACTGATACCTTTGGATACGGAAAGCCCGGCTGCCAAAGTAAACCGTTGCATTGAATGCGGATTCTGCGAAGTAAACTGCCTTTCCTGCGGTTTCACCCTTTCCTCACGCCAACGCATTGTACTGCAAAGAGAAATCGCCCGCCTTCGGCAGAATGGTGAAGACCCCGAACGTCTCTCCCTGCTGGAAAAGCAATACCGTTACCCCGGCAACCAAACCTGTGCCGGTGACGGGCTGTGCTCCATGTCCTGCCCTATGGGAATCAATACAGGCGACCTGACACATGTTATTCGCCAAGAGGAAATACCGCAAGGCAGCTTTGGATATAAAATCGGTAATTTCGCCGCCAATCATTTTGCCGGTATCAAGAGTACCCTGCGCCCTGTATTGGGCTTGGCTGATTTCGGTCACTCCGTATTAGGCACCAAAGCCATGAGCAGTATCACCAAAGGTATGCACAACGCTTTCGGTATCCCCTTATGGACTCCGGCAATGCCCAAAGCTTTTAAAACCAACTCTCAACTCTCAACTCCCGCCCCCCGGCAAAACAAGGTTGTTTACTTTCCGAGTTGCATCAACCAAACTATGGGGTTACCCAAAAAATCTCCCGTAGAGCAGGCATTGGTAAGTAAAATGATTGCTTTGCTGCAAAAAGGCGGTTACGAAGTCATTTTTCCTAAAAACATGGAAAAACTTTGTTGCGGTACAATATGGGAAAGCAAAGGCATGCTCGACATTGCCGACCGCAAAACAGCCGAGTTGGAAGCAGCGCTTTGGGAAGCCAGCGAGCAAGGCAGATACCCTGTTCTATGCGATCAAAGCCCATGCCTGCACCGCATGCGTGAAACCATTCGTAGAATGAAACTTTATGAACCGGCTGAGTTTATCTATACTTTCTTGCGTGACAAGCTGGTATTCACTCCCATTGACCGCCCCGTAGCAGTTCACATCACCTGCTCCATGCGCAAAATGGGACTGGCGGATACGATTATAGCACTGGCGCGCCTCTGTTCCACAAAGGTCATTGTACCGGAGGAAGTCGGTTGTTGCGGTTTTGCCGGCGACCGGGGTTTTACCTATCCCGAACTGAATGCATACGCCCTGCGCAAGCTTCGCCCCCAAATAGAAGCTGCCGGTGTCAGTATCGGCTATTCAAACAGCCGTACTTGCGAAATCGGACTGACAACCAACTCCGGCATTCCATATGTGTCCATCGCCTACCTTGTAGACCAATGTACCGAACCTGTAACCGTTAACCCGGAACTAACTTAACACACATACAATCATGAGTAATCCAGTAAAAACAAACAAACGCATTCTTGCCCTTGACATCCTTCGCGGCGTCACGATTGCAGGAATGATTATGGTCAACAATCCCGGTACATGGGCACACATCTATGCTCCCTTACGTCATGCGGAATGGAACGGTCTTACCCCCACCGACCTTGTATTTCCGTTTTTCATGTTCATAATGGGAATTTCCACGTACATATCTTTGAAAAAGTATAATTTCGAGTTCAGCCGTGCCGTCGGCATGAAGATTCTAAAGCGTACCATACTCATCTTCCTCATAGGTATGGCCATCGGCTGGTTCTCGAAATTCTGTTATTACTGGACTTCTCCCACCGAGGGCATCAGCTTCGGCGCGCAACTATGGGAATCCGTATGGACATTCGACCGCATCCGTATTTTGGGTGTCATGCAACGTCTGGCGCTCTGTTATGGCGCCACTGCTATCATTGCGCTGACCGTGAAACACCGCAACATCCCCTATCTCATCGCTACCCTCCTGACAGGCTATTTCATCCTGTTGGTTTGCGGCAACGGATTTGCCTATAACGATACAAATATCCTTTCCGTTATAGACCGTACCATCCTTACCCCCGCGCATATGTACAAGGATAACGGCATCGACCCGGAAGGTTTACTGAGCACTATCCCTTCCATAGCTCACGTACTGTTGGGCTTCTGTGTAGGCCGTATGATGCTCGAAAACGGTAAAGCAAATGAAGACCGTGAAAGTATGCTCAACTCGCATCTCATCAAACTGTTTTTAGCAGGAACCATCCTTACCTTCTCAGGTTTCCTGCTAAGCTACGGATGTCCTATCAACAAAAAAATATGGTCACCCACCTTTGTACTCACCACCTGCGGACTGGCTTCCAGTTTCCTGGCACTCCTCATTTGGATTATCGATGTGAAAGGATATAAAAAATGGAGCCTGTTCTTTGAGTCATTCGGTGTCAACCCCTTATTCATGTATGTATTGGGCGGTGTACTTAGTATCCTCTTCGGCAGCATCAGCTTTCCGTGGGGTGCAAGCAGTATAAGCATACACGGATTCTTATATAAGATACTATTGATGCCGGTGTTCGGTGAAACCGGCGGCTCATTAGCCTATGCGCTGTTATTCGTCGGTATCAACTGGTGCATCGGCTACCAACTTTACAAACGAAAGATTTATATCAAGCTATAATCGAAAAACCCTAAAAACTAACAATATGATTCTAATAGCAGACAGTGGCTCTACAAAGACCGATTGGTGCGTTGTAGAGGATGGACAGCTCATCCAGCAGATATTTACGAAAGGGACCAACCCTTTCTTTCAGTCGGAAGAGGAAATCAGTAATGAGATTGCAACGGCACTGTTGCCCCAGTTAAAAACGAATGCATTGGATGCTGTATATTTCTACGGTGCGGGATGCGGATTTCCCGACAAAATAGCCATGGTTCACCGTGCCATTACCAAGCATCTCCAAGTAAAAGGAGAAGTAGAAGTAAATACAGATATGCTTGCTGCAGCCCGCGGACTTTGCCAACATCAAGCAGGTATCGCCTGCATCATGGGTACAGGTTCCAATTCGTGCTATTATGACGGAAAGCAGATTGTAACCAATGTATCCCCGTTAGGTTTCATTCTCGGAGACGAAGGTAGCGGCGCCGTATTGGGAAAGTTATTGGTGGGCGATATTCTGAAAAATCAGATGACTCCCGAATTAAAGGAGAAGTTCCTTGCACAGTTCAACCTGACTCCTGCCGACATCATCGACCGCGTTTACCGCAAGCCATTCCCTAATCGTTTTTTGGCGAGCCTTTCCCCGTTCCTTGCACAGAATTTGGATGAGCCTTGCATACGCGCATTGGTGTTAGGAAGCTTCAAGGCATTTCTCAAACGTAATGTCATGCAATATGAAAATTACCACAAAAGCAAAGTACATTTTATCGGTTCCGTAGCTTTCTACTATAAAACAATATTGGCAGAAGCCGCCCAAGAAATGGGTATCCAACTGGGTACTATCATCAAAAGTCCGATGGAAGGACTGATAGAATATCATAAATAAAGTGGTATGGTGAGAATAGTAAATTGTAAATCACAAAATAATAAATAGCTTTATGTTTGTAAAAATCTCAGAGCAACCCTCGCTCTATAACGACTTGGAGAAGAAGTCTGTCCGTGAAATACTGGAAGACATCAACAGAGAAGACCAGAAAGTGGCTCTTGCCATACAAAAGGCAATACCTCAAATAGAAAAACTGGTGACACAGATTGTTCCCCGCATGAAACAGGGAGGACGTATCTTCTATATGGGTGCCGGCACAAGCGGACGTCTTGGCGTACTTGACGCTTCTGAAATACCGCCGACATTCGGCATGCCTCCAACATTGGTTATCGGTTTGATAGCCGGTGGTGATACCGCTCTGCGCAATCCGGTAGAAAATGCTGAGGACGATGCACAACGTGGCTGGGAAGAATTGGTAGAACGAAACATTACGGATAAAGACACTGTTATCGGTATAGCGGCATCCGGTACGACTCCCTATGTAATCGGCGCGTTGCATGAAGCACGCGAACATGGTATTCTGACAGCTTGTATCACCAGCAACCCCGACTCTCCCATGGCAGCAGAGTCCGATGTGCCTATCGAGATGATTGTAGGTCCGGAATATGTTACGGGAAGTTCCCGGATGAAATCGGGTACAGGGCAAAAAATGGTTCTGAATATGATTACCACTTCCGTAATGATACAATTAGGCCGTGTAAAAGGTAACAAAATGGTAAATATGCAGCTCAGCAACAAGAAGCTGGTAGACCGCGGAACACGTATGCTCGTCGAAGAATTAGGGCTTGACTATGGAAAGGCTAAAGCCCTCCTGCTAATGCACGGCTCTGTAAAGAAAGCAGCGGATGCGTATCGGAATAAAGAATAATCACGAAACGAAATTTCTATTTTCCAAATTAACTTTCAATTCCTCCATATGAAGACACTTACCAGTATCATTTTATTTCTGTTCAGCCTGCAGGCCATTACTATGGCACAGTCTTTACAGCGTGTGGCTCCCGAACAAGTAGGAATGGATTCCCGTAAACTGATGTATGCCGACGAAGCTATCGAAGAAGCCATTGCCAATAAAGAAATTCCCGGTGCCGTACTTGCGGTAGTGCGTAACGGTAAGATGGCCTATCTGAAGGCCTATGGCAACAAACGGATCTATCCGAATACGGAACCGATGACTGCAAATACCATCTTCGACATGGCGTCTTGCAGCAAATCCATGTCTACTGCCATATGTACCATGATTTTAGCAGAACGCGGAAAGATACGCCTTCTTGATCCCGTCAGCCGATATATACCCGGCTTCAAAGACTGGGAAAGTGAGGACGGAAAAGACAAAAAAGTCATTCGTATAACCGACCTGCTGACACATAGCTCCGGTCTGCCACCTTACGCTCCGGCAGCCGAACTGGAAAAGAAATACGGCTCTCCCAACCCTACGGGACTAATGGAATACATCGCCGGCTGTAAACGCGACTTTAAACCCCAAACGGACTTCCAATACAGTTGTCTTAATTTCATCACCCTGCAACACATTATCGAAGCCGTCAGCGGCCAATCCTTGCGTGACTTTGCCCGTGAAAACATCTTCAATGTATTGGGTATGAACCATACCGATTATCTCCCTTGCCAACGTGATAAGAACGGTCAATGGGTCAACACCGCCAACTCCCGACTTTCAACCCTCGACTTTCAACTAACCCGGGTGGCCCCTACGGAAAAACAGCCCAACGGCCAGGTGCTTTGCGGTCAGGTACACGACCCCCTCGCACGTATTCTCAATGGCGGCATCAGCGGTAATGCAGGTGTATTCTCCTGTGCCGAAGATATTGCCATACTGTGCGCTGCTTTACAAAATGGCGGTGAATGGAACGGGCGGCGTATCCTCAGTCCGCAAGGAGTGAAAGCTATGCGTACAGTTCCTCGTTCAACAGCTGCTTTGGGGCGTTCTTTAGGCTGGGATGTCTTCACTGCCTATGCATCCAATTCCGGAGACTTTTTCAGTCCGAATACTTACGGACATACGGGTTATACCGGTACATCTATAGTGATTGACCCCGACAATGACACTTCCGTAATCCTGCTGATTAATGCCGTACATCCCGAAGACGGACACAGTGTAGTACGCTTACGTTCATTGGTAGCCAATGTCGTAGCATCTTCTCTGTACTCCTCCCCGCGTATTTATACAGACCATTACTACAAACGTTTCCTTCAGTTCATGGATGAACCCGCCATCGGTAACAAGGACATTGTAATGCTGGGTAACAGTCTGACGGAGAATGGTGGCGACTGGGCTGCCCGTCTTGGCAATAAAAACGTACGTAATCGCGGCATTATCGGTGATGAAGTAATGGGTGTATACGACCGTCTCCATCAAATATTGCCGGGACATCCTGCCAAATTATTCCTTCTTATCGGCGTGAACGATGTTTCGCACGACCTAACGACCGACACCATCGTCGGTATGATTCGTGTAACAGTAGAGCGTATCCAAAAAGAATCTCCCGATACCAAGCTCTACCTGCAAAGCCTGCTTCCCATTAACGAAAGTTTCGGTCGCTATAAAAGGCTGGCAGGCAAGACGAACATGATACCGGAAATCAACAAACAGTTAGAAGAGCTCGCCAAAGAAAAGGGTCTGACATACATAAACCTCTTTCCCCTATTCACTGAAAAAGGAAGCAATGTATTACGTGCGGAGCTGACGACAGACGGATTACACCTCAAAGAAGAGGGTTATAAAATCTGGGTCAAAGCTATTAGAAAAAAGATTTAGCAAGAGAGTTTATAAAACAATCTTTATAAAAAAGGAAAAGGTGATAAAGTCTGCTCTTTACCACCTTTTTCCTTTTATATCAATTTTAGTTATTCTACAAATCCTTCCAAATACACATCAAATGTCAATGATGTATAACCCGGAATAGTACCGGATGAATTACCGCTTGAACCATATGCACTTTGCCAAGGAATATACAACATCCAACGTTCACCGACCCGCATATACTGCAAAGCCCATGTCCATCCCGGAATTACTTCCGATACAGTGAACTCAGAAGAAGAATTAAACTCGGTAGGCCATTTGGAGTCACTCGATAAAGGTAATGGTATGTCACGGTCAGTAGCCCCGTAACCATCAAAGTTTCCGTCAAACTCATCACCTGTAATAAGAGTTCCGTAATAGAAAGCCTTAACAGTAGAGTTATACCCGTCAAAATTAGGACGCTCTCCCGTTTCTTTCTTCACAAGTTTCTTGCAATATGCGTACTGAGGTATCATATTGGTACTGGTTGTCGGCACCTGTATTGCAAATAATTCACCCTCTTCCATTTCATCAGCATCCTTTGCGGTAAGTACAAGTCTATCACCGGCTTTCCCCTTGATTGAGTCAACAAAAGCTTCGTTACGCGGTCGCCAATTATCATATTTTCCAGCTTCTTCCACTTCTTCGCAAGCTACAAACGTACCTGCCACGAAAAGCAAAAAAGGTAAAAACAAAAGAAACAGTCTCTTCATCTAATTATAAATTACGGAATTACTATTATTTACATTTGCCACCTGTCACTCAGGACGTAGCGAAAAATCTCCTTTGCGCTTCATAATAAAGAGAGTATATTCGCTACGCTCTGAATGGCAGATAAACAAAATATTTCTTATTGCAACGTTTTCAACAAAGATGTAATGCTTACGCGATCTGCAATGATATTGTTCAGTTCGGAGATAGCCACACGTTCCTGCTGCATTGTATCACGATTACGCAGCGTCACACAGTTGTCTTCCAGCGTCTGATGGTCTACGGTCACACAGTACGGAGTACCGATAGCGTCCTGACGGCGATAACGCTTGCCGATACTGTCTTTCTCATCATACTGGCAGTGGAAGTGGAATTTTAAGTTATCGATAATCTCACGAGCCTTTTCAGGCAGTCCGTCTTTCTTTACCAGCGGCATAACGGCCAGTTTCACCGGAGCCAATGCTGCAGGCAGTTTCAAGACAACTCGGGTTTCACCGTTCTCCAACTGCTCCTCACAATAAGAAGCCGACATGATGCTAAGGAACATACGGTCTACGCCGATAGAGGTTTCGATAACGTACGGAGTGTAGCTTTCATTGGTTTCCGGATCAAAATACTTGATGTTCTTGCCGGAGAATTTCTCATGCTGAGACAAGTCGAAATTCGTACGGCTGTGGATACCTTCCACTTCTTTGAAACCGAAAGGCATCAAGAATTCAATGTCGGTAGCTGCATTGGCATAGTGTGCCAACTTGTCATGGTCGTGATAACGATAATGGTCATCGCCGAATCCCAGCGCCTTATGCCATTTCAGTCGGGTTGCTTTCCAAGTCTTGAACCAGTCGAGTTCAGTACCCGGTTTTACGAAGAACTGCATTTCCATCTGCTCGAACTCACGCATACGGAAAATGAACTGACGCGCAACGATCTCGTTACGGAAAGCCTTACCGATTTGTGCGATACCGAAAGGAATCTTCATGCGGCCGGTCTTCTGTACATTCAGATAGTTCACAAAGATACCCTGGGCGGTTTCCGGACGAAGATAAATCTTCATTGCACCTTCCGAGGTCGAACCCATTTCGGTAGTAAACATCAGGTTGAACTGACGAACTTCCGTCCAGTTTTTTGTACCGCTGATAGGGCAAACAATTTCTTCATCCAAAATAATCTGGCGAAGTTCATCAAGGTTATTGTCGTTCAATGCTTTTGCAAAACGTTCGTGCAAAGCGTCACGTTTAGCCTGATGCTCCAGTACACGAGTATTCGTGCTACGGAACTGGGCTTCGTCAAAAGCCTCACCGAAACGTTTGGCAGCTTTGGCTACTTCTTTGTTTATCTTGTCGTCATATTTGGCGAGTTGGTCTTCAATCAATACATCGGCACGATAACGTTTTTTTGAATCACGGTTATCAATCAAAGGGTCGTTGAACGCATCCACGTGTCCGCTTGCCTTCCAGATTGTGGGGTGCATAAAGATAGCCGAGTCAATGCCTACTATGTTTTCATGCAGCAGCACCATGCTCTGCCACCAGTATTGTTTGATGTTGTTTTTCAGTTCCACACCCATCTGACCGTAATCGTATACGGCTCCCAAACCGTCGTAGATGTCGCTTGAAGGGAACACGAATCCGTATTCCTTACAGTGTGATACGAGTTTCTTAAAAACGTCTTCTTGTGCCATTTTTGTTGTATCTTAATTAATTTGAAATCTTTATTTAACTAAAAACGCCACAAAGATAGGGATTTATCTTATATGTAGGGCAACGGGGGTATTAATTTATCTTATTCTTCCTCTGTCTTTCGGTTCTCGTTTGCCCGTTGCATCGCAAGGGCCGTATGAACTGAAAGAATAACAGACAGAAGAAACCAAAGGAAATCCAACCATAACAGGAAACCTGAGAAACGGATAAAAGATATAATACCTCTATATTCCGAACGGCAATCAGACGTAATCAGCCAACTTTTACTTTTTTAGAATAACTTCGAAATAAAAGTCCAAATAATTGAGATAATTCTGAAACTGAAAACCAAGAATCTTCCGTAATTTTGCTTTAAAAGAAATATCTATTTTTAAGCATATAAATATGAAGACAACATTTCTAGTGATCGGATTATACCTGTTCTTATTGACAAGTTGTTTTTCTTCTAATAGTCAAGCAAATAAAGATCTGCAAATTAGTAAATTATTTATGGAACTTCCATATAATTGCCCTACTCCCGATGGTATGGCAATAGCTCCCGACGGAAGTTTGATATTAGCCTGTCCCAATTTTGCCAACCCGGCCATGCCTGCTTGCTTAATGAAAATCACTTCCGAGAAACAGATTTCCAAATGGATAGATGTACCGGTACTGCCCGAAACAGGTATCGCTTGCCCCATGGGAATTGCATTTAACGAAAAAGGAGATTTATATATCTGTGACAATCAAGGCTGGTCGGGGAGTGAGCGGGGATACAGGAAAGGTCGTTTGTTAAAATTAATATTTGATAAGCAAGGAATACTGCAAGAAACGATAACAGTGGCATATAATATGGAACATCCCAATGGGATACGCATACATAATGGAAAAGTATATGTCACTCAAAGTTCCCTATCCGCCATTCCATCAGAAAAATTGGTAAGCGGTGTATATTGCTTCAAGGAAGACGATTGCAATATAGAAATAACCAATACGCTGGAAGATAAAAATCTATTAACGACAGTAATTACCCGAAATCCACAAGTGCAATATGGTTTAGATGGTATCGTGTTCGATAAGAAAGGTAATTTATATGTGGGTAACTTTGGTGATGGCTCCATTCACAAAATCACTCTGGATAAAAATGGAAAAGTATTATCCAATACTATATGGGCACAAGACAGTACACAGTTAGTTACGACAGACGGTATTTGCATGGACGAGAAAGATAATATGTATGTAGCGGACTTTTCCGCTAACGCTATTGCGCGCATCACTCCTGATAGAAAGATTGTTCGAATAGCGCAGAGCCCTGATTGTGACGGTAGTAATGGTGGACTTGACCAACCGGGAGAGCCAATCGTATGGAATGGGAAACTGATAATTTCATGCTTCGACATAGTTACAGGACCCGACAAAATAAATACCAAGCATGACAAACCTTACACACTGGCGCAATTGGACTTGGAGAATAACTAAAAATTATTCTTGACAATACTGATTATAAAAAGTTTAAGATAAAAGTTTAAGATATTAGAATATGAAAAAGATTTGGATTTTATTTTTATGTTTCAGCAGTTTAACCATTCAAGCAAAAGACTACTACGTAACACCTGCTGACATCAGTAAGTTAAAAGAGATTTTAGGCAATAACACTTTGCGACCCGGCGATGAAGTAATTTTACGTGACGGGATATATACCGGATTGGGAGAAGTAGACTTTTCCGCCCGAGGAACAAATACCGACTCTATCAAATTAAGAGCTGAACATGCAGGAAAAGCCGTTATTTCAGGTGCTCTGAAGATGAGAGTATACGGGCAATATCTGCAAATGGAAGGATTGTTTTTCCATAAAGCATGGGCAAAAGATTTATGTATGATTGAATTCCAAAAAGAAGATGGTGTGTATGCTTCCCATTGCCGATTTACTAATTGTGTAATGGACGATTGTAACGATCCGGATAAAAGTGAAAAACCGGTAAAAGGGGTAGACCCTATTACAGTCAGTGAATATTGGTTAGGGTTGCATGGAAAGAATATCCGTATAGACCACTGCTATTTTACGAATAAACGCATTGGCGGATTGATACTTCAGATATGGTTAAATGAATATGACCATCTAAATAATCATCAAATTGATCATAATATATTTGGAGCACGCCAGCCTTACGGCGGAAACGGCGCTGAAATTATCCGTATAGGCAACTCTTGGTCGTCACAGTTAGAATCCCACACATTGGTGGAAGACAATGTTTTTCTGCATTGCGATGGAGAGAATGAAATCATATCGGTTAAATCCTGTCATAATATTCTGCGCCGTAATCTATTCTTTGAATCACGTGGCGGTTTAGTTTGCCGGCATGGCCATGATAATATATTAGAATCTAATACTTTTGTCGGTAATAATATTGAGGGAACCTGTGGCATCCGTCTTATCAATCAAGGACACACCGTATACGATAATTTGCTTTGCCGCTTAGGTGGTTTTGGATTACTGGTACGCATGGGCATATACGAACGTCCGAATGCCAGTACCGATATTCAAAAGGAACCATTAACCTCTTATCATAGGGCTGAAAACATTGATATATCCCATAATGCTTTTATAGACTGTAAAACGATCGATTTAGGTTCCGGAAGCGGCAATAAAGAGCCTCGGAATGTACGTTTAGCTTACAATTATTTTAGCAACAAAACCAATAACATTCGAATATCCTATCCGGAAAAAACATTATCAGGTTTCTATTTTATGGAAAATCGATACGTTTGGGCAGATGGGCTCATTATTAAATTTCCCGGATTCAAACGCTTATTACAAGCAGAGAATCATGATGCAAAAGAGCAAACAAGAGTTCGGGAATGCTTGGAAAAAGCAGGAACGGTTTGGTATCCAAGTACAGCAAAAGACATACGTTACATTTTAAGTAAATATTAAAATACAATAATCCTGCTTTTTATTTTAGGGAACTATAGCTTGCCTTAAAGTAGGCTATGGCAACTATGGTGAGATTTTACGCTTAAAACTTTATACTGTTACAAATCATTGGTTTCCAGAAATACAAATAAAAACATTTTCATTTATTGATTAAAGTTCGTATTTTTGCCTGCAACTGTCAAAGCAACAGTTATTCATGAATAGACAATTCCCGAACAAATATGAGCGAAGACTTTGAAGGAGCAAAAGACGATTTGGATAAAGAACTCCCGGCAGGGAGCGAAGGACATTCAGATTATAAACCTGCGGATACCAATGATGTAAGCATCAAGCATCAGCTGAGCGGCATGTATCAGAACTGGTTCTTGGATTACGCCTCGTACGTAATCCTGGAACGTGCCGTACCTCACATCATGGACGGATTGAAACCTGTTCAACGACGTATTCTGCACTCCATGCGGCGTATGGAAGACGGGCGCTACAACAAGGTGGCCAATATCGTGGGACATACCATGCAGTTTCACCCGCACGGTGACGCCAGCATCGGTGATGCACTGGTACAACTCGGCCAGAAAGATTTGCTTATCGACTGTCAGGGAAACTGGGGTAATATTCTTACGGGAGACAGCGCAGCCGCCCCCCGTTACATCGAAGCGCGCCTTTCCAAATTCGCGCTCGATGTAGTATTCAATCCTAAGACAACAGAGTGGAAACTGTCATACGACGGACGTAACAAGGAACCGGTGACCTTACCCGTCAAATTCCCTTTGCTGCTGGCACAAGGCGTGGAAGGTATTGCCGTAGGTCTTTCTTCCAAGATATTACCACATAACTTCAACGAACTTTGCGATGCATCCGTAAAATACCTGCATAAGGAAGAATTCAAACTCTATCCCGATTTTCAGACAGGCGGCAATATCGATGTATCGAAATACAATGACGGCGAACGTGGCGGAGCCGTACGGGTACGAGCCAAAATAGAAAAGGTGGATAACAAAACACTCGTTATCCGAGAGATACCTTACGGAAAAACGGTAGCCAGTGTCTGCGATTCTATCGTCAAAGCAAGCGAAAAGGGGAAAATCAAGATAAAGAAAGTAGAAGACCTTACTTCCGGAAGCGTAGAAATATTGGTTCATCTTGCTCCCGGCGTATCATCAGACAAAACGATTGACGCGCTTTACGCCTTTACGGATTGTGAAGTCAGCATTTCACCCAACTGCTGCGTCATCGACGAGCAGAAACCTCACTTCCTCACCGTCAGCGCCGTATTGAAAAAATCGGTGGACAATACACAGGCTTTATTACGCCAGGAACTGGAAATACGTAAAAACGAAATACTGGAAAGCTTACACTTCTCTTCATTGGAGAAGATATTCATCGAAGAGCGTATCTATAAAGATAAGGAATTTGAGCAGGCCAAAAACATGGATGCAGCCTGCGAGCACATCGACGAACGTTTGACACCTTATTATCCCACATTTATCCGTGAGGTGACCAAAGAGGATATCCTCAAACTGATGGAGATAAAAATGGCTCGTATCCTCAAGTTCAACTCCGACAAAGCAGAGGAACTGATTGCCCGCATGAAGGCGGACATCGAGGAGATAGACCGCCATTTGGCCAATATCGTGGAATATACGGTAGACTGGTTCCGCATGCTGAAAGAGAAGTACGGAAAAGGCTTCCCGCGCCGTACCGAATTACGTAATTTCGATACCATCGACTCTACCAAAGTGGTAGAAGCCAATGAAAAATTATACATCAACCGCGAAGAGGGTTTCATCGGTACCGGCCTGAAAAAAGACGAATTCATAGCCAACTGCTCCGACCTCGACGATGTTATCATCTTCTTCCGCGACGGACGTTACATCATCACTCCGGTGGCAGACAAGAAATTCGTAGGCAAGAACATACTCTATGCCAACGTATTCAAGAAGAACGACAAACGCACCATCTACAATGTCGTCTACCGTGACGGAAAAGAAGGTACGCATTATATCAAGCGTTTCGCCGTGACTTCCGTAGTACGCGACCGCGAATATGACGTGACACAAGGCACGCCCGACTCACGTATCGTATATTTCACGGCCAACCCCAACGGTGAGGCCGAAGTCATCAAAGTAACGCTCAAGCCCAATCCGCGTATACGCCGCATCATCTTCGAAGAAGATTTCAGCCAGATAAATATCAAAGGCCGTCAGGCCATGGGCAATATACTCACCCGTAACCCGGTTCACAAGATAGCTCTGAAGCAACGCGGCGGTTCCACATTGGGCGGGCG
Organism: Bacteroides clarus; assembly: GCF_015555825.1. Taxonomy (NCBI): domain Bacteria; kingdom Pseudomonadati; phylum Bacteroidota; class Bacteroidia; order Bacteroidales; family Bacteroidaceae; genus Bacteroides; species Bacteroides clarus. The sequence goes on from NZ_JADNLF010000005.1 coordinate 123,769, forward strand.
CAAAGTATGGTTCGACCAAGATGTCCTGCGCCTCAACTATGACGGTCGCGGAGAATATCTCGGCGAATTCCAAAGTGACGAGCAAATCCTGGTGGTATTGAACAACGGCGAGTTCTACACCAGCAATTTCGATGTGAACAATCACTACGAAGACAACATACGGGTGTTGGAGAAATATGATTCGAACAAAGTATGGACAGCCGTTCTGTATGATGCCGACCAACAAGGTTATCCGTACATCAAACGTTTCTGTTTCGAGGCAAGTAACCGCAAGCAGAACTATCTGGGTGAGAACAAGGACAATCGTCTCATCCTGTTGACTGACGAATATTATCCGCGACTGGAAGTTATATTCGGCGGTCATGACAACTTCCGTGAGCCGTTGGTAATCGATGCAGACGAGTTTATCGCAGTAAAAGGTTTCAAAGCCAAAGGCAAGCGATTGACTACCTACACGCTGGAAACTATCAACGAATTAGAGCCTACCCGTCAGCCGGAAGTCCCGCAAACCCCTGAGAGCAACGACGAGGAAGAAGTTGAAATACTGGACCCGGATCACGGGAAAAGCGAAAGCGACATATTGGACGAACTGACAGGACAAATGAAATTGTTCTCTGATAATGATGACAGCAAGGAACATGAAACTACCTAAAGCGGTAATGCCGGTTCTCTGTACGGTTCTGCTGCTATGCTGCAACGCCATACGGGCGCAGCTTCCTGTAAAGGCGGAAGGATTGGAACAAAGCCGTCTCGTAACCCGTGCTACCATGTATGGCGTAGGTGTCACGAATGTATTCGACACCTATCTGTCCCCCCAGGAATATACCGGAATAGATTTCCGCGTTTCCCGCGAAAGCATGCGCATGACCAGATGGATGGACGGCAAGCTGTCTTTACAGAGTTTCTTTCAGGCCGACTTAGGTTATACCCATAACAAAGTGGATAATAACAACACATTCTCCGCATTAGCGAATTGGAATTATGGTCTGCACTATAACTTCCCTGTCACGAGTAACTTCAAGTTGCTCGCCGGCGGCCTTGCCGACCTGAACGGCGGTTTTGTCTACAACCTGCGTAATACCAACAATCCGGCATCGGCACGCGCTTACATCAATCTGGACGCATCGGGTATGGCCATTTGGGACTTACGCATCAAAAACTATCCGCTTACATTACGTTATCAGGTCAACCTGCCCTTAATGGGAGTGATGTTCTCGCCGCATTACGGCCAGTCCTATTATGAAATCTTCTCATTAGGAAACAGTAGCGGAGTGGTCAAATTCACTTCACTGCACAACCAGCCTTCATTACGGCAGATGCTTACGGCAGACTTCCCGATAGGACGCGCCAAAATGCGCTTTGCCTATATATGGGACGCTCAGCAATCCAAAGTAAACGATATAAAAACACATACCTACTCACACGTATTCATGGTAGGCTTTGTAAAGGAGCTGTATTTATTGAAGAATAAGAAGAAGAGGTGATAGAGTAACAAGGCTGTAAAGTGATAGAGTGATAAGGTGATAAACGGTGAATGATAAGATGACGGGATTTCTTAAAAAGATAATGGTTCTGATGGTTGTACTTCCTTTGCTGAGCGGTTGCATCCGCGAAGAAGAAGTCACCAATTCTCCACAGGGGAACTTCGAAGCCTTATGGAAGATTATCGACGAACAGTATTGTTTCTTGGAATACAAGCAAATCGACTGGGATGCCATCCATGCCAAATACAGCAAGCTTATTACCAACACTATGAGCAGTGAAGGGTTATTTGAAGTACTGGGAAACATGCTGAATGAGCTGCAAGACGGACACGTAAACTTAGCTTCCGCCCACAATGTATCGTATTATGACGCATGGTATCAGAACTATCCGCGTAACTTCCGCGAAGATATTGTAGAAGACACCTATCTGGGTAAAGCCAGTACCGACTACCGTACCGCCGCAGGCGTCAAGTATAAAATATTCGAAGACAACATCGGCTATATGCGTTACGAAAGCTTCTCCTCGGGAATAGGCAATGGAAATCTGGATGAGATACTCTCCTATCTCGCCGTATGCAACGGACTTATCATTGACGTACGCAGTAATGGCGGTGGCAACGTAACCAACTCCACACGCATTGCCGCCCGTTTCACCAACGAAAAAGTACTGACCGGATACATCCGCCATAAAACCGGCAAGGGACACAATGATTTCTCCGAACCCTACCCCATAGAATTAGAACCCAGTAACAGCATACGCTGGCAAAAGAAAGTAGTAGTCCTCACCAACCGCCGCTCATACAGTGCAACCAACGATTTTGTCAACCAGATGAGCTGCCTGCCCAATGTCACCATCATAGGTGACAAAACCGGTGGCGGTTCCGGTATGCCCTTTACTTCCGAACTTCCTAACGGGTGGACAGTGCGTTTTTCCGCCAGTCCGCATTTCAGTGTCGACATGGAACAGATAGAATGGGGAATAGACCCCGACATTAAAATCGATATGGATGAAACGGATGAGGCAAAGCATATAGACACTATCATTGAAAAAGCCCGGGCTTTCCTCAAAGGCGAATGGACTCCGGAATGAAATGAATAACTTTCTTTACGCTTTTGCTTGTAAAACCGATAAAACTTCTTATCTTTGCACCGCTTAACGGGAAATCCCTTGCGGGTGTGGCGTAATTGGCAGCCGCGCCAGACTTAGGATCTGGTGCCGTGAGGCGTGTAGGTTCGAGTCCTATCACCCGCACAGTTTATTTTTTTAAAAGACAAACAACAGAGAAAGAAGATGTATTACCGTACATCTTCTTTTTTCTTTCCCCTTTCCTCACGGATTGTGTTAAAAACCGGAGATATATAAAGGTCTGAAATCTTTTTTGCATCCCGATTGTTTCAGAGGAAACAATCAAGTTAGTTATCCACTAAAAATTTATGCAATGAAGAAAAAACCTAAACTTCCTATGAAGAGAGCCTTTTGGCTGAAAAATCTATTTCTGATAGCATGTCTGCTCCTCGCAGCAACTCCCGGTTTCTCTCAGAACAAGACAGTGACCGGTACGGTGACCGATGCTACAGGAGAACCGCTCATCGGAGCGTCCGTACTGCAACAAGGTACTTCCAACGGTGTCATTACGGACATTGACGGAAAGTATTCCATTCAGGTGCCACCCGAAGCCACTTTGGAATTTTCCTATGTAGGCATGGTGAAGCAGGCCGTCAAAGTGGGTAACCGGAGTATTGTCGACGTGCAGATGCACGATGATTCGCAGATGCTTGCCGAGACAGTCGTCATCGGGTACGGTAGCGCCAAGAAACGCGACCTTACCGGTTCCATCACCAATATCAAAGGGGATGAAATCGCCAACAAGCCCGTGGTCAACCCGGTAGCCGCCCTGCAAGGAAAGATAGCCGGCGTACAAGTCATCAACTCCGGTAAAGCCGGTGCAGACCCGGAAATACGTGTGCGCGGCACAAACTCTATCAACGGCTACAAACCGCTGTATGTAGTAGACGGCCTGTTCAACGACAACATCAACTTCCTCAATCCGCAGGACATCGAGTCCATGGAAATCCTGAAAGACCCGTCATCCCTCGCCATCTTCGGTGTACGAGGCGCCAACGGTGTCATCATCATTACCACCAAGAAGGCCAAAGAAGGGCAGACACGTGTCAACATCAACGGTTCGTTCGGTTTCAAAACCGTAACGAACAAGATTGCGATGGTCGATGCGGCCGGTTTCAAGGAGCTCTATAACGAACAGCTAAGAAACGAAGGCAATCCCGAATTCGATTTCACCCCCTGGACGGGCAATACCAACTGGCAGGATGAAATCTTCCAGACCGGATTCATCACCAACAACAACGTCAGCATCACGGGCGCTTCCGCCAAGCACAGCTTCTATCTCGGAGCCGGTTACGCCTACGAGCAAGGCAATATCAAGCACGAGAAATACAGCAAAGTCACGCTGAATGTAAGCAACGATTATAAAGTTACGGACAACTTCAAAGTCGGCTTCCAGTTTAACGGCGCACGCATACTGCCTGCCGATACCAAAAGTGTGGCAACAGCCCTCCGTGCCGCTCCGGTAGCTCCCGTATACAATGCGGAATACGGCCTGTACACCACCCTGCCCGGTTTTCAGAAAGCGCAGATGAACAACCCGATGGTCGATGTAGGCTTGAAAGCCAATACCACCCGTGCGGAGAACTACCGCGCGTCGGGCAACGTATACGGTCAATGGGACTTCCTGAAAAACTTCCAGTTCAAAGTGATGTACTCCATGGACTACGCTTCCAACAGCAGCCGCACCTACACTCCTATCATCACCGTATTCGACAGCAGCGTGGAAGGTAACGTCGTGACCCTCGGCAACGGAAAGACCGGAGTGAAACAGTCCAAGGAAACCGAAGCCAAAGTACAAAGCGACTACCTGCTGACCTACACCAATACCTGGGGCGAGCATAGCCTGACCGCCACCGCCGGTTTCACCACCTATTATAATAAGCTGGAGATGCTGGGCGGAGAACGTACGCAAGGAGTAGGTCTGGTCATTCCCGACAATCCCGACAAATGGTACGTCAGCATCGGCGATGCGGCAACAGCCACCAACGAAAGCAAACAATGGGAGCGCAGCACCGTATCCATGCTGGGACGTGTGCTCTATAACTACAAAGGCAGATACCTGTTCAACGGTTCGTTCCGTCGTGACGGTTCTTCCGCATTCTCCTACACCGGCAACCAATGGCAGAATTTCTACTCCGTCGGTGCAGGCTGGCTGATGTCCGAAGAGGAATTTATGAAAGACATCACCTGGCTGGATATGTTGAAACTGAAAGGTTCATGGGGTACGCTCGGTAATCAGAATCTGGATAAGGCCTATCCTGCCGAGCCGTTGCTCACCAATGCCTACTCTGCCGTATTCGGCAAGCCGTCCGCCATCTATCCGGGCTACCAACTGTCCTACCTGCCCAATCCCAATCTCCGTTGGGAGAAAGTGGAAGCCTGGGAAGTAGGCGCAGAAGCCAACTTCTTCCGCAACCGCCTGCACTTCGAGGGTGTATATTACAAGAAAACCACCAAAGACCTGCTGGCAGAAGTACCGGGCATCTCCGGTACGGTTCCGGGCATCGGTAATCTCGGTTCCATAGAGAACAAAGGTGTGGAGCTCGCCATCAACTGGCGTGACCAAATCGGCGACTGGGGATATAACGTAGGCGCCAACCTCACTACAATCAAGAACAAGGTATTGAGCCTCGTACAGGACGGTTACTCAATCATCGCCGGCGACAAGAGCCAAAGCTATACGATGGCCGGTTATCCTATCGGTTACTTCTACGGTTACAAGGTGGAAGGCGTGTACCAGACAGACGAAGAAATCGCCCGGTCTCCCAAGAACACCCTGGCCACCGTTACACCGGGCGACCTGAAGTTCAAGGATGTGAACGGTGACGGTGAAATCACCACTGCCGACCGTACCATGATAGGCGACCCTACCCCCGATGTCACTTACGGCATCACTCTCGGCGTCAACTATAAAAACTGGGAACTCGGCATCGACATGATGGGACAAGGCGGCAACCAGATATTCCGCACATGGGACAATTACAACTGGAGCCAGTTCAACTTCATGGAACAACGCATGGACCGTTGGCACGGACCGGGTACAAGCAATACCCAGCCCCTGCTGAATACGAAGCATACCATCAACAATATGAATTCCGAGTACTACATCGAAGACGGCAGCTTCTTCCGTATCCGCAACGTACAGTTGGCGTATAACTTCGACAAGACCCTGATATCCAGAATCGGCATGCAGGCCTTGAAACTCTATGTCAACATCCAGAACCTGAAAACCTGGAAGCACAACACCGGCTACACTCCCGAACTGGGTGGCACGGCCATTGCTTTTGGTGTAGACGACGGCAGCTATCCGATGCCGGCCATTTACACATTCGGCTTCAATCTGACATTCTGACCGGCATAGCGCCGGAACAAAGTTCCCCTGAGGAATAACAGTACTTTATTAAATCTATAATAGGAAAATTATGAAACTAAAGAATAAGATATTAACCCTGATAGCAGGCACACTCACCACCTTTGCCCTGACATCCTGTAACGACTTCCTCGACCGTGACCCACTGGGACAGTTCACCGAAGACGATGCCCCCAACGCCCTTATCGGCGGAAAGATGTACAACGTATACTACCTGATGCGCAGCTATAACATCACTGCCGGCATACCCGCTTTCATGATACACATGGTACGCAGCGAGGATTCCGAAAAAGGAAGCGATGCCGGCGACGGCGCCGACCAGGCAGATATGTGGGATGATTTCCAGTACACAGCCTCCAACGGCACGCTGAGCGCCTATTGGGGACAGAATTATAAAATCATCTACCAGTGCAACGAAATCCTCGACGACCTGGAGAACAGCGGAAACAAAGATGATTTGGAGAATATACGTACCAAAGGCGAAGCCCTGTTTTTCCGCGCCTATTGTTACTTCAACCTTGTACGCGCCTGGGGAGAAGTGCCGTTGGTAACCTTCAAAGTGAAAGAGGCATCCGACGCCAACGTGCCCAAAACCACTGCGGACAAGATATACGAGCAAATAGACAAAGACCTCGCCGAGGCCGAGAAATGCCTGCCGCTGACGTGGACTTCCGAGTATACCGGACGTATCACATGGGGAGCCGCGCGTTCGCTGCACGCCCGTACCTATATGATGCGCAACGATTGGGATAATATGTACGACGCTTCTACCGAAGTAGTCAAGTCCGGTATCTACAACCTGAACACTCCTGTGGATAAAGTCTTTACCGTTGAGGGTGAGAACTGCGGCGAAAGCGTGTTCGAATTGCAATGCGAATCGACCGACGCGCTGAAAAACAGTGATGTCATCGGCAGCCAGTTCTGTCAGGTGCAAGGTGTGCGCGGTGCAGGCGATTGGGACCTCGGCTGGGGCTGGCATATGGGAACCACGCTGGTAGGCCAGGCATTCGAGCCCGGCGACCCCCGTAAAGACGCATCCTTACTCTATTTCCGCCGAAGCATCAGCGACCCCATTACCCCGGAAAATACCAATAAGCCTTACGGTGAATCTCCTGTGTCTACCGCTATGGGAGCTTACTTCAACAAAAAGGCATATACCGAACCCGAGCTGCGTAAGAAATATACGAAAGACGGTTTTTGGGTAAACATCCGCATTATCCGCTACCCGGACGTATTGCTGATGGCTGCCGAGGCCGCCAACGAGAAAGGTATTTCGGGCGAGGCCATCGACTATCTGGAACAGGTTCGCGCCCATGCACGCGGTACGGACAGCAGCATACTTCCCAAAGTTACGTCTACCGACCAAAATACACTGCGTGATGCCATTCGTCACGAACGCCGTGTAGAGCTGGCATTGGAACCCGACCGTTTCTATGACCTCGTACGCTGGGGAATTGCCAAAGAAGTGTTGCAAGCCGCCGGAAAGAACTACCAGGATAAGAACGCCTTGCTGCCATTGCCACAAGACGAGATTGACAAATCGAACGGGGTGCTGGTACAGAATCCTAATTATTAAATGTAATTAGTGATTAGAGGTTAGTGATTAGTGATTAATGGTTAATGATTAATGATTAGTGGTTTATGATTAGTCATTAGTGAGTTATGATTTATGATTAATAATTAATGGTTAGTGATTAGAAATTAATGATTAATAATTTATGATTAGTCATTAATCATTAGAGGTTAGTGATTAATGATTAGCACCATACAGCATGATAACGCACCTAAGGCTGAAAGCCTTTTATCTCCAAGCCCGGGGTAACACCCCGGGTATAAAAAGCCCTCTGTGTCTTGCGCCCTGTAAGGGCAAAAGATTCATACACAAGGATTTTGCCCTTACAGGGCGCAATGTTAATCATCTGCAATATCCCGGGGCATTGCCCCGGGCTTGGAGATAAAAGCCTTTCAGGCTTTAACTTAGAAAGACCTATATTCATTATCCAGCTTAAAAAGCATATATAAAAACATATGCAAAAAGCATATATAAAAGCATATACAAAAACGTATATAAAAGCGTATATAAAAGCGTATATAAAAGCGTATATAAAAGCGTATGTAAAAGCGTATGTAAAAGCGTATGTAAAAGCGTATGTAAAAGCGTATGTAAAAGCGTATGTAAAAGCATATACAAAAACGTATGTAAAAGCATATTAAAAGACATACGCAAAGAAATATATGTAAAGAACCGTATTAGAAAATACATATTAAAAGAAACATATTATGAAGAAGTTTTTCCAAAGAACCAGCCTGCTACTCGCAGCCGCCTTTATAGGCGCTGCCACACTGCAGGCGCAGAAATCCCCCCAAGATATGGATCGCTTTATCGATGCACTGATAAAGCGAATGACCGTAGAGGAGAAAATAGGGCAATTAAACCTGCCCGTCACCGGTGAAATCACTACCGGACAAGCTAAAAGCAGTGACGTAGCCAAGAAGATTAAGCAAGGGCTCGTCGGCGGTCTTTTCAACCTGAAAGGAGTGGCCAAGATACGCGACGTACAAAAGCTGGCAGTAGAAAACTCACGACTGGGTATTCCCCTGCTCTTCGGCATGGACGTGATACACGGCTACGAAACCATCTTCCCCATCCCTCTGGGATTGTCCTGTACCTGGGATATGGCCGCCATTCAGGAGTCCGCGCGCATCGCCGCCGTCGAAGCCAGCGCCGACGGCATCTCCTGGACATTCAGTCCGATGGTAGACATCAGCCGCGACCCGCGTTGGGGACGTGTCAGCGAAGGTAGCGGTGAAGACCCCTTCCTCGGCGGAGCGATTGCCAAAGCGATGGTCTACGGTTATCAGGGAGCCAACCTCTCCGACCAACTCAGGCGCAATGACGAAATCCTTGCCTGCGTCAAGCACTTCGCCCTCTATGGAGCGGGCGAGGCAGGCCGTGACTACAATACGGTAGACATGAGCCGCAACCGTATGTTCAACGAATACATGTACCCCTACGAAGCCGCCGTAGAGGCAGGCGTGGGAAGCGTAATGGCATCCTTCAACGAGATAGACGGCGTGCCCGCCACAGCCAACAAATGGCTGATGACCGATGTTCTCCGCAAGCAATGGGGCTTCAACGGCTTTGTAGTAACCGACTTTACCGGTATATCCGAGATGATAGAACATGGCATCGGCGACCTGCAAACCGTCTCCGCACGTGCCCTCAATGCCGGTGTAGACATGGATATGGTAAGCGAAGGCTTCGTCGGCACACTCAAGAAGTCCGTCATGTCGGGCAAGGTAAGCATGAAAACCCTCGATGCGGCCTGCCGCCGTATCCTCGAAGCCAAGTATAAGTTAGGACTTTTCGACAATCCCTATAAATACTGCGATGTGAACCGTCCCGCACGCGACATCTTCACCAAAGAACACCGCGCCGCCGCACGCCGTATTGCCGCCGAGAGCTTTGTATTGCTAAAGAACGGCAGCATCAAGCAACATCCGGGCTTTCTGCCCGAACCGCTGCTTCCGCTGAAAAAAGAAGGAACCGTGGCCGTCATAGGCCCGTTGGGCAATACACGCAGCAATATGCCCGGAACATGGAGCGTAGCCGCACGCCTCAACGACTACCCCTCTCTGTATGAAGGACTGAAGGAGATGATGTCCGGCAAAGTGAACATCACATACGCCAAAGGCAGCAACCTCATCGGCGATGCCGCCTACGAAGAGCGCGCCACCATGTTCGGACGTTCCCTGAACCGGGACAACCGTACGGACAAGGAACTGCTGGACGAAGCCCTGAAAACAGCCGCCGGCGCGGACGTTATCGTAGCCGCGCTCGGTGAATCTTCCGAAATGAGCGGCGAGAGTTCCAGCCGTACCAACCTCGACCTGCCCGACGTACAGCGTTCACTGCTGGAAGCCTTGCTGAAAACAGGCAAGCCCGTAGTACTCACCCTCTTCACCGGACGCCCGCTGACACTGACCTGGGAACAGGACAACGTGCCCGCCATACTGAACGTATGGTTTGGCGGAAGCGAAGCCGCCTATGCCATAGGCGATGTCTTGTTCGGAGATGTCAACCCCGGCGGCAAACTGACGATGACCTTCCCGAAGAATGTAGGACAAATACCGTTGTTCTACAACCACAAGAATACCGGACGTCCGCTGCAGGCAGGCAAATGGTTCGAGAAGTTCCGCAGTAACTACCTGGACGTGGACAACGAGCCGCTTTATCCCTTTGGATACGGCCTGTCTTACACCACCTTCGAGTACAGCGACATCGCCCTGAGCACCCCGTCGATGGGACAGAACGGTTCCATAACCGCCGTAGTCACCGTAACCAACACCGGAAAACGCGACGGTGCGGAAGTCGTACAGCTATACATCCGCGACCTTGTAGGAAGCATCACCCGCCCCGTACGCGAGCTGAAAGGCTTTGAAAAGATATTCCTTCGTGCAGGCGAAAGCAAGACCGTTTCCTTCAAGATTACTCCGGAGCTGCTGCGCTTCTATGATTACGACCTGAACCATGTAGCCGAGCCCGGAGAGTTCGACCTCTTCATCGGGGGAAGCAGTCAGGCCACCAAGACGGCGCGCATCACCTTGAAGTAAACAATCCGTCTCTCCTGAGGATACCAACCGTTTTATCCGGGGGAATCTCAGTTTCCTACCGGGGAAACCGAAATTCCCCACCGGGGAAACGGGTGTTTCTCCCTGAGGGAACCGCCGTTTCCTACCGGGGAAACAAAATTCTCCCGCCAGTATATAAATCATTGCACGTAAACAGTATGAAATCAGTAAACATCTATATCCCGCTTCTCCTGCTATTGTTCCTCGCAGGAGCCTGCGGTACCAAAAAATCCGACGGAACGTCCGGCACGTTGAGCGACGACGCCCTGCTGGACACAGTACAGCGCCGAACCTTCAATTACTTTTGGGACGGGGCCGAACCCAACAGCGGACTCGCGCGCGAGCGCATCCACATGGATGGAGTATACCCCGAAAACGACCAAAACGTAGTGACATCCGGCGGCAGCGGTTTCGGTATCATGGCAGTGCTCGCAGGTATCGACCGGGGCTACGTCACCCGTGAAGAAGGACTGGCGCGCATGGAACGCATCGTTTCTTTCCTTGAGACCGCCGACCGCTTTCATGGAGCTTACCCCCATTGGTGGTATGGCGATACGGGGCGGGTAAAGCCCTTCGGGCAGAAAGACAATGGCGGCGACCTTGTAGAAACCGCTTTCGTAATGCAGGCTCTCCTTGCCGTACACCAGTACTATGCAGGCGGTAGCCCGCAAGAGAAAGCCCTCGCCGCCCGCATCGACAAGCTATGGCGGGAAGTAGACTGGAACTTCTACCGCCAGGGCGACCAAAACGTACTCTACTGGCATTGGAGTCCCGAATACGGCTGGGAGATGAACTTCCCCGTACACGGTTACAACGAATGCCTCATCATGTACATCCTTGCCGCCGCCTCGCCTACGCATGGCGTACCTGCCGCCGTATACCACGAAGGTTGGGCGCAGAACGGCGCCATCGTCAGCCCGCATAAGGTAGAGGGTATCGAACTGCATCTGCGGTATCAAGGTACGGAAGCCGGCCCCCTGTTCTGGGCGCAGTACTCTTTCCTGGGACTTGATCCCAACGGACTGAAAGACGAATATTGCCCCGGTTACTTCGGCGAAATGCGTAACCTGACACTTGTAAACCGCGCCTACTGCATCCGTAACCCCAAGCATTACAAAGGTTTCGGACCGGACTGCTGGGGGCTGACCGCCAGCTACTCCGTAAACGGATATGCCGCCCACTCGCCCAACGAGCGCGACGACCTGGGAGTCATCTCTCCCACCGCCGCCCTGTCATCCATCGTATATACGCCGGAATACTCATTACAAGTGATGCGCCACCTCTACGGAATGGGCGATAAAGTATTCGGCCCTTACGGATTCTACGACGCTTTCAGCGAAACGGACAACTGGTATCCGCAACGTTATCTTGCCATCGACCAGGGCCCGATAGCCGTAATGATTGAGAACTACCGCAGCGGACTGCTCTGGAAGCTCTTTATGAGCCATCCGGACGTACAGCGGGGATTGCAGAAGTTAGGATTCACCGCCCCGCAAGCCACAGCCGAAGAATAACTTCGTTCTATCTTGTACCTGTAAAGAGGATACGCCGAAGCTGATTTTGCTATCATAATCAGAGTTTCGGCGTATCCTCTTTTTGTTTTCCGGATAAAACTAAGTATCTTTGGAGCAACACCAATCAATCATCATCATGAAAAAGTTCCTATCAGCCCTCTGCGTGACGGCGCTGTCACTCCTTGTCTACGGACAGGACGGCCACCCCTCTTCCATCTCCGGCAACCGGCGGAATTTCTCCTTTGCCTGGCTCACCGATGTTCATCTCAACTCTTTCGCCTACGCCGAAGACGATTTACGGCAAGCCGTTGAGGATATCAATGCCAACCCCGATGTGGATTTCACCATTCTGAGCGGAGACGTGACGGAATTCGGCGATACAAAAGAGTTTCAATTACTCGAGGAGATATTGAAAGGCTTCCGGAAACCCTACCTGCTGTTGCCCGGCAACCACGACGTAAACTGGAGCGAGAACGGATGTACGATGTTCGATAAGATATTCCGGGCGTCACATTTCTGCTATGACTGGCAGGGGGTGCGCTTCGTCGGTTGCGGAGCAGGTCCGAGCCTGCGGATGGGACCGCCCCATATCCCGCGTGAGGAAATCCTCTGGCTCGACTCCGTATACAATGCCACACCTGCGGCGCAACCCGTCATTTTCGTCAATCACTTCCCGCTGAACGCCGATTTAAGCAATTGCCGGGAAGTTCTTCGGATTCTTAAAACGCGCAATACGCAGGCCGTACTCGCCGGACACCTGCACGTCAACCGCTCATACGATGCCGACGGCATTCCGGGAGTGATAGGACGCTCTTCCCTCAGACGGAAAGACCCGATAGGCGGATATAACCTGGTAAGCCTGAAGGGGGACACCCTGCTGTTCCGCGAACGCATCATCAAGACGGAAACCCGCCCGGCATGGGACACTATCGTCTTTCATCCCGCCATCCGGGAAGTATGGACTGTCAAGGATGTTACGGATATCGCTTCGCAAGGAAGCATAGACGGCAACCTGTACATCTATACCAATACCGCCGGAGTGGTGTGTGCGCTGGACGCCGACAGCGGAAAAACCTTATGGAAGTACCGTACCGGGAATAAGATATTCTCCGCTCCTTTCATTACCCCGCAACTGGTAATCGTTTCTTCCTGCGACGGCTGTGTCTACGCCCTAAACAGACAGGACGGAAGCATGCGCTGGAAATACGATACCGGCTACCCGATTGTAGCCTGCCCTACGGTAGCGGATGATACCGTCTATATCGGCAGCGGCAACGGGAAGTTTTATTCCATCAATCCGGCGGACGGTACGGTCAACTGGATTTGCGAGGGATTGAAAGGGTATATCGAATCACGCCCCGCCACAGACCGGGAACAGGTTTATACAGGTACGTGGGGAGCAATGTTCTATGCCATCGACCGGAAAACGGGAAAGAAAGTCTGGGAATTCGACACCCGACGCGGCAGATACTTTTCACCGGGAGCCTGCTGGCCGGTAGTTCTTCCATACACCGCAAACGGCGGAAAGCAACAGGAACAGGTTATCGTACTCAGTTCCGACTATTTCGTACGCGCTTTCCAGCCGTCGACAGGAGAGATTCTCTGGGCTTCGGACGAAGCCAAAGGGCGCGAATCGCTCGGTTTCTCACCGGACGGAAAGACAATGTACATCAAAGGTATCAAGAACAACATCACCGCGGCAGATATTTCAAAAGGCGTTTACACACCGCTTTGGAATACCGCAATGCCTTACGAAAGCAACTTTATCCCTACCCGTATGGAGACGACGGAACAATACGTGTTCATTCCCACGGAGTTCGGGGTTGTCCACGCCGTACGAACCGACGGAAGCGGAATATCCTGGCAGTGGAAAGTGGCTCATTCGGCCGTCACCTCCTTGAAGAACGCAGGAGAAAGGCGGCTGATTGTCATGACGATGGACGGAACGGTTACCTGTCTCAAATACTGAGTCTTCTACCTGTCTCCACCACCGCCGCCGATTGGAGACGGTGGTATCCACATAGCGAAAACTCTGTTGATTTACAGGAAGTAAAAGAATAACAGCAGAAACGCATTGGCAACTATGACGCATCCGAAGCCGCCCAATATCCACGAGCGCAACGCACTCTTCTTACCGGAGAAAAAGAGCGCGTAACACATATTGACGGCGATATTACTTACTATCGCCTGCATACTGCAAGCCGTTATCAGCGAAACAGGCACGCTGCCCGTACCTTGCAGAAGATTCAGAATGAACGGGGTGATGTCGCTGAAACCGGAAACAAAGGAGAGTAAGGTCAGTCCGCCCTTACCGGCATATATCAGCGTATAATGGGTGGCTATCGTAAATACCACAAAAAGTACGGCAAAAATAAGCGCTACCTTAAATTCCAGCGGGTTACTGCCGTCCTCGTCTTCATCGGTCGCTCCCGATACGGCGGGACGCTTCCACTTGGAATGCAGGAACCAGGCTGCTCCGGCGGAAACAGCGGACATAATCAGCAGATAGGGATAGATAACCGTCAAGGTAGCTACGCTGAATATACCGATCAGTATCAGGAACCGCAAGAACATCATACTGACCGCCAGCAACATGGCGGCCACATATTCGGGCGCTTCCTGAGGTGACGCCTTACGGCTTTTACGCGCCAGCACGGATATGGTGGCGGTACTGCTGTACAACCCGCCGACGATACCGGATACCAAAATGCCGGATTCACGAAAGACGTATCTCTTCAGCAGATAAGAAAGATAGGAAATACCGGAAACCACTACCGTAGCGAGCCATATACCATAAGGCGTAAGGTTGACGTCCGGTATCAGATTTTCGTTGGGCAACATCGGAAGTATGATACCGCTAATGGCCAGGAACTTGGCGAGCGTAATCATTTCGTCGTTCTTCATCCGCTGCGCCAGTTCGGTGAATGTGTGTTTCAACTCCGTAAAGAGCAACACGGTCACAATCACCATTACATAAAACCAAGAGGGCTGCGTAGCGACAATAGGCGCAATGCAATACGTGATGAGCGCAATGACAATGGTGGTAACCCCGAACACGTGGAACTGGGCTTGCTTGACGTAATAGTTCAAGGCAAGCAACACTCCCAAGACAGCCCCGCCACCCATAAACAGGCGGTAGTCCACCGGATCGAGAATATAGAGGAGATAACCCAGAATGCCGATAAAAGTAAAGGTACGGTCTGTACCGAACAAGGTGGTCTCCCCTTCGCGTTTCAAACTGATACGTCGCAAGGAAAGGCCTATAAGCAAAGAAAACACCGTCACCAAAATAAAAGTGACGAGTTCTTCCGGCAGGTATTGATATAGTTTCTCCATATACGAATTAACAATTACGGGACGCGATTAGTTTACTTCCATTCCTTAAACGGACGCTTCATCAACTGTGAATTGTAATAACGAATATCTCCCGTTACTTCCTGCCCGATAAAGTCCGGCTTCTCAAAAGGCTCGTTCTCCGAGGCCAGCTCCACTTCGGCAATTACCAACCCTTCATTCTCTCCATAGAACTCGTCTACCTCAAAAACATGGTTTCCACTGCGTACCAGATAACGGGTTTTATCAATAATGCCCGGTTCGCACAGTTTCATCAACTCCCCGGCCTCGGCCAAAGGAATCTCTTTCTCCCATTCGTAACGGCTGATTCCGGATATATCGGATGCCCCCTTGATGGTAAGGTACCCCTGCCCGCCGCGTATACGTACTCTTACCGTCCGTCCGCGCGCGCTACTGATATATCCCTGAATGATGCGGTTCTGCGCGTATGCTTGCGACTTATACTCTCCTTTTACGAGAAACTTCCGTTCTATCTCCTGCGGCATATTTATCTTTAATTAGCCCAAGAAGGAATAACCGACCAACATGGCAACTACCAATACCAAAGCGGCAACTCCGATAATCAACAATACTTTCTTGGCTTGTTGTTCTTCTTTCCGGCTGTGCATTACTTTCTTTTTACTCTTTCCCATGGTGTTTCTTTAGTTTAAAGTTCAACGATAAACAAAGTAAAAGGAAATTCGGGAAGTTTGCAAGCATTTATAAAAGAAAAAAGCGGTAAGTTAACATCATTGATTATATGATGTTAACTTACCGCATATACGATATTAACTTGTTACCCGCAACCCGGTTAACTTGTTCCGGTCAATGATATTAACCTGCCGAAGGACTAAATGTTGTCTCCGCCCGCAAACTCCATCAGGTAAGCTTTGACGAAACCGTCTATCTTACCGTCCATTACTCCGTTTACATCCGAAGTCTGGAAATTGGTACGGTGGTCTTTCACGCGGCGGTCGTCGAACACGTAGCTGCGGATTTGCGATCCCCACTCGATTTTCTTCTTACCGGCTTCCACCTTTGCCTGTTCCGCCATACGGTGTTGAAGTTCCTTATCGTATAGGATAGAGCGCAACTGACGCATCGCATTCTCGCGATTCTTAGGCTGGTCGCGCGTTTCGGTATTTTCAATCAGGATTTCCTCTTCCTCGCCTGTATAAGGGTCTTTGAACTGATAGCGCAGACGCACGCCGGATTCCACCTTATTTACGTTCTGTCCGCCGGCACCGCTGGAACGGAAAGTATCCCAAGAGATACGCGCCTGTTCGATATTCACTTCAATCGTATCATCTACCAGCGGAGTAACAAAAACAGACGCGAAAGATGTCATACGCTTACCCTGGGCATTATAGGGAGATACACGCACCAGACGGTGTACACCGTTCTCACCTTTCAGATAGCCGTAAGCATAATCACCCGCTATCTCAATGGTACAAGCCTTGATTCCGGCCTCATCGCCTTCCTGCAAGTTGGCGATGGTCGCCTTATATCCATGAGTTTCGGCATATCGCAGATACATACGCATCAACATGCTTGCCCAATCCTGGCTTTCCGTACCGCCGGCGCCCGAATTGATTTTCAGTACGCAGTCCATCTGGTCGGCTTCCTCACGAAGCATATTCTTGAGCTCAAGAGCTTCTACGGCGGCAGACGCTTTTGCATAGGCTTCATCCACCTCTTCTTCCGTTACCAGCTCATCCTTGTAGAAATCGAATGCAAGTTGCAGTTCGTCCGCCATAACCTTGACTTCATTATAGCCGGAAATCCATTGTTGCAAACCTTTTACTTTCTTCATCTGTGCTTCGGCTGCTTTCTGGTCATCCCAAAACCCCGGAGCCTGAGTGCGTAATTGTTCCTCTTCGACTTGTATTTTCTTTCCTTCAATGTCCAGATAGCGGTTCAACGCTTCGGTACGTTCCTTGATATCTTTCAGTTGTTCAATGGTAATCATATGCTTTCAATTCTATCTTTTCGGAGCGCAAAGATAGTGCAAAAGTCTGAAAAAATCGCATAAATCCGCTGCAATCAATGGAATAAGAGAGAGGGTGGACTATTCCGCCGCTACGTCCCAACCCGAAAGTACATCACCGTAGAAATAGAAAGTAACTTTAAAGACTCTCTCGCTATTCTCATCCGCCACCCGATAGCAACGGGTAGCATCGTAAGATTCCGTTTGCTTATATTCACCCAAAGCCAACGAGGGCAGTTCCTCTGTACCGGACGTTTTGGCTATAATCTGCCGCATACGTTTCTCTATCAACTCCATGACGCCTTTATGGGCAAAAGGATTCGCATCCGCCACATGAGGATAAACAGCTTCAATGATGCCGCCATTAGCTGCACGTACTGCCTTTACGCTGTCTGTATAAGCCTTGAACCGCTTCTTTACTTCAGGAGAACGCAGACCCGCCACCGTAAATACGGCGATACCTTGAGCGCCGCTATTCAAGGCGGCGTCCATACATGCAAACATCTCCGGACCGTCGGTAGCGGTCATACCACAGTACAACACGGTTTTATCATTCTTGTCGCGCGCATTCTCAACGGTACAATCGGAAATGAAGCTGACATCTTCCGTATAGAAAGTATGGTACACCATCGGGAAGACGATATCCAGATTCCATTTACCCCAGTCCTGCCGCACCATGCGTGAAGCCATTTTCGGAGTAGGAAACGGAGATGCCGCCATTGTCTTGCCGTACGAATGTACCACCTCGGCAATCATATTGGCAACTTCCGTTATCCGGTCGCAACGGAACTGCCGCCACTTCACGTCCGATGAAGGGTCTTCCTGCCCACGCGGATCATAACCATATTGTTCCTTGAACTCTTCGAGCATGGCGGGATGGTAACCGTAATCCCACGCGGCATATTCGCGATCCTGCACAATACCGTAATGCGGCCATAACGTGGTAGGAAGCACGACATCCACAAAACGGTTGTAATCAATGGCAATCCCGTTCAGTCCTTCGACTTCACAATACGACTTAATTTTCTCTTTGATAAATTCGCGTACCTCAGGCAGCGCAGGACACAGGAATTTATAATAGTCCACGTATGCCGTAGTATCCGCAAGACTTTTTCCGTTACGGTTCACGCTGAACCATTCGGGATGTTCCGCCAGAATCTTGTCGCGGTCATGCTCCAAATTCATGGTCCATAGCCATGCATATACTTCAATGCCGTGTTTATGGGCAATAGGAATCGCGATACGATAATCGTCGGGAGTGGGTGCGTTCAGCATTATCCCGTCCATGCCGATGTCATTCATCACTTGGCATACCGAATCAAAATTCATGCAAGGATGATAATCCAGCCATGTCCAGAACATGGGGTATTCCTTAACGGTAACATCTTTTTCCTGTCGACATGCATACAGACCTGCCATCAGAAACAGCACTAAGAATGGTGTCAAAAAGTTCTTCTTCATCATATTAAACTAAGATTAAATATAAAATTCGGGAAAACTCCTCTTATATAAAGACAGGTGACAACGCTCCATCCCTAAGAAATCCAGTAAAAGTTTTCGTTAATAAATTCAAAGACGGGATTTTCCAGCCGGACAGAGAGAACATAAAAAAGGCAGAAGAACAATCATCTCCTGCCTGTAATATAATGTATTGACAATCCTTTATTCTTCGTACATCTTGTCAATCAGTTCCTTATAGTTCTTTGACACAACGGAGCGTTTCAACTTCAATGTATTGGTCAATTCTCCCCGTTCCATATTAAACGGTTCGGGCAATAAAGTGAAACGTTTCACTTGCTCGTAATTGGCAAACTGTTGCTGCAACGTATCGATACGGGCACGGAACAAAGCCTGCACTTTAGGATGTTGCAATAAATCGGCCATATCTTTATACTCAAGACCTTTTTCCTTAGCGTAGTTCTTCACCAAGCCATACACAGGAACAATCAGGGCGGATACAAACTTGCGCTGATCGGCGATAATAGCAATCTGGTCGATATAACGGTCGATTGCCAGTTTGGTTTCCAAAGCCTGCGGAGAGATATATTTGCCATTGGAAGTCTTGAATAAATCCTTGATACGTTCGGTCAGATACAAATGATCATCTTTCAGATAACCGGCATCACCCGTATGGAACCAACCGTCTTTATCGATGGCTGCCGCAGTGGCTTCCGGTTTCTTATAATAACCGGTAGTAATCGTCTTACCCCGGAGCAGGATTTCATTATTCTCTCCAATCTTTACTTCAAGATCGGGCATGACGGTTCCGACCGAACCGATTTCATATCCCTTGTCAAGGAAGCAGGAAACGGTAGCGGTAGATTCCGTCAGTCCATAACCCACTACCATATTAATGCCCACCGAATGCACGAATTCGCAGATTTCATCGGACACAGCCGCACCGGCGGTCGGGAAGAAATTACCGTTCTCAATACCGATTGTCTTTTTCAGCAGGGCATAGATAGTCTTTTCGTAGAACTTGTACTTCAGATGAAGCATCAGAGGCGGCGTCTTGCCCACACGCAGGTAATCGATGTTATGCATCTTGCCTACTTTGATGGCATCCAGCATCATTGCTTTCCGCAATCCGGTTTCCTGCGCAATCTTTTCCTGTACGCCCGCATAAACCTTCTCCCAGAAACGGGGAACGCTGCACATCAATGTAGGACGCACTTCCTTGATAGTAGTCTGAATATCCGCCGGACGAAGATTGATACAAACCTGTACCCCTCTATGAATACAGAGATAAGTCCAGGCTTTCTCAAACACATGCGTCAGCGGAAGGAAGTTCATGGATACATCCTTATCCGTCATGGCGGTCAAACGAATATCATGGATACGGATAGCCTCTCTGTAATTGAAGTGGTGTAACATCACGCCTTTCGGCTCTCCGGTAGTACCGGATGTATAAAGGATATTCGCGAGGTCGTCATCCGATGCGCGGGCGCTACGCTCTTCCACAACATCATTGTGGGGAAGCCCCTCACCCAATGCGAGAAAATCATCGTAGTAAATGGATGTCTTATCGCGGGGATCGAGCACCACGCTACGGTCGAAGATAATAAGTTTCTGCAAAGAATGGCAAAAACCGAATGCGCTGAAAGCGGCATCGTACTGAAACTGCTCGCCTACGAAAAGGAAACGTATCTGAGCGTCATTAATAATATACTGCGCCTGAGCCGAAGAACTGGTAGCATACAACGGTATGGTCACCAGACGATTGGCAAAAGCCGCAAAATCAGTAAATAAACATTCCGGTTTATTTTGTGAGAAGATACCGATATTTCTCTGTTCCTCTACACCCAAAGCCACCAACGCATTGGCTGCCTGACGTACCGTTTGAGAGAATTTATTCCAAGTGATGGGTATCCATTGTGATGTTTCATAGTCCCTGTATTTAAGGGCTACTTTGTCTCCATACTTCTCTGCCTGACGATGTACCATGACAGACAAATGATGATAAGTCATATTTTTAATAAATTGGTAAATATGGGTGCAAAGGTATTAGTTTTATTTGAAACTATCTCCCTTTTTCGGGATTTATCCGTAAGTTTGCAGAGTAATAACGAATATATAACTAATCTTGACGATGACAACCGACATACAGACTTTAGTTTCCGAAGCAACCGGACTGCTTAAATCATTGATAGCTATCCCCTCATTAAGCCGCGAAGAAGAACAGGCCGCGGACTTTTTACAGAACTATATCGAAATGCAGGGAATGACAACCGGAAGAAAAGGTAACAATATATGGTGCCTCGGCCCGATGTTCGATTTGAATAAACCGACGCTGCTGCTCAACTCTCATATCGATACGGTGAAACCCGTAAACGGATGGCGGAAAGCTCCGTTCAGCCCGTCGGAAGAAAACGGAAAGATTTACGGTTTAGGAAGTAACGATGCCGGAGCAAGCGTAGTCAGCCTGTTGCAGGTGTTCCTGCAACTTTGCCGGACTACACAGGCATACAACCTGATTTATCTGGCTTCCTGCGAAGAAGAAGTATCGGGCAAGAACGGCATAGAGTCCGTATTGCCGGAACTGCCTCCCATACAATTCGCCATTGTGGGCGAGCCTACGGAGATGCAACCCGCCATCGCCGAAAAAGGGTTAATGGTACTGGACATCACCGCTTACGGCAAATCGGGGCATGCCGCCCGAAACGAAGGCGATAACGCCATATATAAAGTATTAAACGATATCGCCTGGTTCCGCGATTACCGTTTCCCGAAAGAATCGTCTTTATTGGGGCCGGTAAAGATGAGTGTAACCATGGTAAATGCGGGAACCCAGCATAATGTCATACCCGACCGCTGTACATTTGCGGTCGACATCCGCAGCAATGAATGCTATACCAACCGGGAACTTTTCGACGAGATACAGAAGCATATCGGTTGTGAAGCCAAAGCCCGGTCTTTCCGTTTGAGTTCTTCGCATGTTTCTCCCGAGCATCCGCTGGTAAAAAAGGCTGTTGCGATGGGCAGAACGCCATTCGGTTCCCCTACCCTTTCAGACCAGGCGCTGATGTCCTTCCCGTCCATGAAAATGGGACCGGGCAAGAGCAGCCGTTCCCATACGGCAGATGAGTTTATCTTCATCAAAGAGATTGAGGAAGCCATTACACTCTATCTGGATTTGCTGGACGGGGCGGCAATATAAGGCTACCTGTTCAGCCAGGGTTCGGGATTCAGTTTCTCCTTTTCACGGCGTAGCTGGAAGTGAAGTACCGTACGTCCACCGTCAGCTCCATCCGAGAATACCTGACCGATAGCTTGCTTGGTAGTAACCGTGTCACCTTGTTTAACGGAAGCGGAAGACAGGTTGCAGTACACTGAAATATATGCTCCGTGGCGGATAAGGATATTAAACAGCCCGTTCAGTTTGAATACGGCCGCCACCTTACCGTTAAAGATGGCGCGAGCCTGCGCTCCCGGTTTTCCCTGAATGTCGATGCCTTTATTATCCAACTTGACATTGCGCAGTCCTTCCACCGCATATTGCCCGTAATGACTGGTTATGATATAAGCTCCGCTGATAGGCATAGGTAACTTGCCCCGATTATTGGCAAAGTCGCCGGATAGCTCACGGTCGGCCTTACTCATGGTATAGGTTTCCAGAGGAGCAGCTTTGTTTTTGGAAGCGGACGCCACCGACTTATCCGTTTTCGCCCCTTCTTTCTTGCGGGCAGCCGCTTCGCGGCGCGCTTCTTCGGCGGCGCGTTTGCGGGCTTTCTCTATTTCTTCGGCAATCAGGCGGTCGATACGCGCATTGAGTTGATTGGCCTCGCGGCGCTTCCTGGCAATCTCGTTCTGCAATCCGCGTTGTTTCTTCTGCAAGCTGGTTACAAGGGTACGTTTTTCTTTCTCCTGCGCTTCCAGTTTTACTTTCTCGGCCTCACGCTCTTTCAGCAAATCGGCTTTGGCGGTCCTCACCTGCCTGAGTTCCGCCTTTTTCTTATTGACTTGTTCCTGCTTTTTCAGCACTTCCTCACCTTGCAGACGCTGGTAAGTGGCATACTCACGCACATAGCGCAAACGGCGATAGGTCTGCGCCAAACTCCGGGCAGAGAAAATAAACATCAGTTTCTCCTCGATGGAACGGTTCTTATAAAGGTATTGAACGGATGACTCGTATTTCTTCTTCTTATCCTTTAAGTCACGCTGCAATTTTCCTAACTGGCGTTCCAGCGACGATAACTCACGGTCTATCGCCTCCACATCCTTGTTTATAGTAAGGATGTAGCGTTTGCGCTCCTCTATCTGGCCTGTCAAAGCGGCAAGTCCATTCAGCTGGCTGCTTACGGTTTTCTTTGTGGTTTTCAGAAGTGTTTCCGATTCGGTAATCTGCTTTTGCAAAGCGCCGCGCTTGCTTTCCAATTCCTTTATCAGCCTGTTAGACTGTGCGAGGAGCGGAAAAGCCATACAGAAACAACTTATAAAAATACAAAGCAAACGTCTCATAGGCTCATCAGCATTTCTAATATTTCATTTAACTCTACCTGCGTATACTTTGAAGACAATTCGGTAGGCGTCAGAGAAAACGAATCATTGGAAAAGTTGGACAACTCGACTTTGCCTTTCTCCAAAGAGGGAATACCCAGCTCCTTTCCCGACAAATCTTTCTTGCCGTCGGGTTTGGAAGCGTCGAACAGAATCTTTTCCAAATGGGCAAAGTCGGCTTTCTTCGGCAACACATCCTTCAATTCCTTACGGGTAGCACGCACATAACGTTTGCCCATACGGTCTACCAGCAATATCTCTTCGGGCGTCACTTCCATGCGCGCCACCTCTGTACGTATGATGGGCATCAGGAAAGAGAGCTGCATCCGTTCGCCGCTTATCAACTTCATCGTGCCGTTTACGGTGAAAACCGCATCTTTGGTAGGAACCGTCAACTTCACCTTAGACGACAGATAGCGGGCGCTTTCGGGTAATTTGGACGTCTCCGCCTTACGAGAGGTTTTACAACCCGCCAAACAGCAGAGGAGAAAGAGCATGAAGAACAGCGTCTTACTATTGAATTTCGTTTGTTTCATCGCCTTATTACTTTTATCATTTACACTTTACCGCCTTACTTATCGCTGATATACTTCTTCTTCTGAATCTTCTGTTTCAGCGTTTTGGACTTACTGCCTATCTCCAATGCCTGTTTCCAGTATTCCAAGGCCTTGTCCGCGTCACCTGTCATATAGTAGATATCACCGCAGTGTTCCACGATAACATCGCTTTTGCCGCCATCATTCTTCATGGCATCGTCTATATACAAACGGGCTTCGGCATAGTTGCCTTTCTCAAACAGAATCCAGGCGTAAGTATCTAAGTAAGTGGCATTATCAGGTTCCGCCTTTACCGTCTTATAACTCATCTCCTCGGCTTTATCCAGATTACGACGCTCGACAGACAGGTAATAAGCGTAATTATTCAAGGCGCCGATATTGGAAGAATTATACACCAGCGCCGAATCATAAGCGGCATAGGCTTCCGTATTCAAACCTTTCGTATGATAAGCATCTCCCAAAATGGAATAGAAATCCGAAACGACCTCTTTCTTACTGTCCGCCGTGATTTGCGTCAACGCTTTTTGGCAGATGGAAATCACATCATCTGTCCGTTCCGCCTGATTATACGCAATAGCCAGATAGAAATAGAATTCCAGCATTTCAGGATTGGTTTCAACACCGGCTTCGCATAAATCAATCACATCCTTGTAATCCTCTTTACGTACCGCCTCACCCAGCAGCAT
Source organism: Bacteroides clarus (assembly GCF_015555825.1). Lineage (NCBI taxonomy): Bacteria > Pseudomonadati > Bacteroidota > Bacteroidia > Bacteroidales > Bacteroidaceae > Bacteroides > Bacteroides clarus. The sequence goes on from NZ_JADNLF010000005.1 coordinate 148,455, forward strand.
CATACGCGCGGCCGTATTGGTAGGGTCGATTGTCAACACCTGACGCAGTACCGGAAAGGCTTTTTTGTTCATTCCTTTAGACAAGAGATACTGGGCGTAAAGCATCGGTATCCCGGCATCGTCCGGTTCCTGTTCCAGAATACGGTCGAAAAGGTTGATAACCCGCGTACTGTCCTTGCCGTCCTGCTCATTCTGCACTACGAACTGACGCATTACGTTCAGTTTTGTTTCCGAAGGAACTTTCTTGTTGAGCAATAAAGTATCCAACTGCCGCTGGTAGAGGTCTTTCTGACCGGTCGCCTCATAATAGGACGCCAGCGAATACATCGCCATAGCATTATCCGGCTCGGTATCCAGCACCTTGCGGTACACGCTATATGCTTCTTCCTTCTTTCCGTTCTGCATATACACGTCTCCCAACACAACCTGATAACGGGAATCCATCGGATACTCCGCAACCAGACTCTCTATCTCATGGAAAGCATTCTTGTTATCTTTCATTTGCAGGTAAATACGGAACTTCTCCATACTCAACTGCTCGCTTTTGCCCATCTTCCCCTCAATCCGGTTCAAGGTGGCAATCACTTTATCGTACTGCTCCTGCCGGTTATAAATATCCAGCAAGGCATAAAGCGGATCCAGCTTGTCAGTGAAACGCACGGACATATCTTCCAGCAGCTTCATGGCCTTCTCCTTCTCGTCCTGTTGCTGATAAAGATTTGCCAGTCCCTGGCTGTACCAATAATTATCCGGATCATTCTCCACGGCTTTCTCCAATGCGGCCTGCCCCTGAGGCGCTTGTTTCAAGTACAAATAATACTGAGCCAGTTCATATAAAGCCGACGAGGCATTCGGATTGATAGTCAGGCAATGCTGCAACAAATCAAAGGCCGCGTCACAGTCTTTCTGAACCTTCAGGCGGGCTGCCTCCAAAAAGAAGTAATCGTACTTACGCTGCTGTTCCGGAGTGAGCACAACAGCCTCTGCCGGCCGTACCTTCATCTTCTGCCGGGAAGTACCGCAGGAAACAAACAACACACAGGCCAATAAGCATCCGATTATTTTAATATTCTTATTTCTCATTCAAGCATCCTGTTATACGCCCGTATGTCCGAAGCCACCGGCACCGCGTTCCGTTTCATCCAACACATCCACTTCCTGCCATACGGCCTGCTCATGGCGGGCAATCACCATTTGGGCGATTCGTTCTCCATCCTCAATCATAAATGTTTCCGAAGAAAGGTTCACGAGGATGATACAGATTTCACCGCGATAGTCGGCATCGATAGTACCCGGAGAGTTCAATACCGAAATACCTTTCTTGATAGCCAAACCGCTGCGGGGACGGATTTGCGCCTCAAAACCTGCCGGCAAAGCGATGTACAGCCCCGTAGGCACCAGGCAACGCTGCAATGGCTCCAAAGCCATCGGTTCGGAAAGATTGGCACGGATGTCCATTCCGGCGGACAATTCGGTAGCATACGCAGGCAACGGATGTTTCGACTTATTTATAATTCGGACGGTCATACTATTATTTGCCATTTTAATGAAGTTACGATTGAGATTACTTTAATTCACTATTTAACGGGCAAAATTACGGATTTTGAAGCAAATAGTCATACATTTGCAGTTAAATAATAAGAAAGTAATAACATGATGGACTGGAATACCCTCATATCCGCCAAACGATTCGGTTTGGAAGAGTTTCATAAAGAGCGTCACGAGAACCGTTCTGAATTTCAGCGGGATTACGACCGCCTCATCTTCTCCGCGCCCTTCCGGAGGTTACAGAACAAGACACAAGTGTTCCCCTTGCCCGGCAGCATATTCGTGCACAACCGCCTGACACACAGTCTGGAAGTTTCCTGTGTAGGCCGTTCGCTGGGCAATGACGTAGCCAAAGCCATCCTTGCCCGCCGCCCCGAATTGCAAAGCTCTTATCTGCCGGAAATCGGTTCCATTGTTTCCGCCGCGTGCCTGGCCCACGATTTGGGCAATCCGCCATTCGGACATTCCGGCGAACGCGCCATCTCCACGTTCTTTTCGGAAGGAAAGGGATTGGCATTGAAAGAGAAGCAGCCCGACGGGGAGCAACTCACCCCGGCGCAATGGGAAGACCTGACACACTTTGAAGGAAACGCGAACGCCTTCCGTCTGCTTACCCACCGGTTTGAAGGACGCCGCAAAGGCGGCTTCGTCCTGACCTATTCCACCCTTGCCGGCATTGTAAAATACCCCTTTTCATCGAGTTTGGCAGGACAAAAGTCCAAATTCGGGTTCTTCACCACCGAGGAAGAAAGCTTCCGACGGATAGCCGAAGAACTGGGCATGAAAAAGCTTAATGACTCGCCTCTGAAATATGCACGCCACCCGCTTGTTTATCTGGTAGAAGCCGCAGATGACATCTGCTATCAGATGATGGATATCGAAGACGCTCACAAGCTGAAGATTCTCACCACGCAAGAAACGCAGGATTTACTTTTATCCTACTTCCCCGACGAGCGTAGAGCGCATATACTCGATACTTTCAAGATTGTGAGCGACACCAACGAGCAGATTGCCTATCTGCGCTCTTCCGTTATCGGACTGCTTATCGGAGAATGCACCAAAGCGTTCCTCGACAATGAAGCGCGGATTTTAGAGGGAGAATTCGAGGGCAGCCTCATCAAACATATTACCGAACGGCCTGCCGCAGCCTACAAACATTGCGCAGAGGTGTCTTTCCGGAAGATATACCGTTCGCGTGATGTATTGGATATAGAACTTGCCGGTTTCCGCATCATCAGCACTTTGCTCGAGCTGATGATTGATGCGGTATGTTCACCGGAAAAAGCATACTCGCAGTTGCTCATCAACCGGGTGTCCGGTCAATACAATATGAAAGCGACCGCGCTGTATGAAAGAATACAGGCCGTACTGGACTACATCTCCGGCATGACGGACGTCTTTGCCCTCGACCTCTACCGGAAAATCAACGGGAACAGCCTGCCTGCGGTATAACTATCTGCTTGGGAAGAATATCTTATTCGCTCCGGAAGTCAGATTACACGATTCCGGCTCGTTTTCGATGAATGACTGGATATGGCGAATACGCTTTTCCGCCAGGATTTCATCGACAGCGATTAAGATACCTGTCTCTTCCACATCACCGAAACCGTAATTAATAGCCGTACCGAACATACGCATTGTCGGGCTAAGGCTCATATACGCATTTACCAACGGCGGAATATTGTATCCCAGTTTACGGATTTCACCATTTAAAATCTTATAGTCTTCTTTAAATGTATCCTTACAGAATAAAGTAGCCAACTCATTTTCGTCAGATTCCAATTGCAGCGGTTTCATCGGAGTAATCAGGCTGTCTTTATCGGCGAAATGCTTCTTCAAGAAATAAAGAATCATGTCACGTCCCTTACGGATATAACTGGGGTACATAGTCACCTTTCCGAAGAAATACTTCACGTTGGGCATAACCACTGTCAGCGCGCCCAAACCGTCCCACAGATTATCCAGCGCAAACAGGCCTTTACTGTCGCGGCGGGTAGACTGATATTCGAGCGTCACGAACGAACGTCCGAGTTCAATGGTAGTGGGAAGATATTCATTCAGGAACTTCTCGGAGAAGTTAAACATGTGCGCAGTAGCCAGAATCGGCGCGCCGTGCTCGTCGAAACGTACGTCCGTACCGAGAATATAACGATAACCGCCTAATATTTCTTCCGCTTCCGGATTCCAGACAATCAATTGTTTATAAGGATTATCCATCAAGTCATATTCGTCGAGGTCCATGGACATCCCTGTTCCGCCACCGGCAGCACGAAATGCTATCTCACGCAGACGTCCGATTTCCTTCATCGTATTAGGTGAATCCTGAGCGGTAACAATGTATATCTGATTATTACTCTTATTCGTCATGCGCAAGCGTTTGTCTTCGGTCAACTCCGCCTTCAGCAATTCTTTGCTTATCGGTGCAATAATATCTTCCATCTTCCGAGCTTCTATTTTTTAATATTCAATGTTCAACTTATAATTTATACACGATATCCTTCACATACTGCGCCCACTGCGCAGGTGTTTTCGTCTTATCGAATGTTTGCCAGGGAATAGGCTTGCCTATCGTAATGGTAAATGTCTTATGGCGGTTCTTCAACATCTCGTCCGCCAGATACAGCATAGCGATATTGAACTTGATGCCCGACAGTTTGCAGAGATTGGCCAGATTATAAAAGAAATTGGAATTACGGCCTTCAAAATGAATGGGCACTACATCGCGGTGCGCCTCAACGCTCTTCACAATAAACGTCTTTTTCCAATCCAAGTCGCGGATAACTCCATTCCGGCGCCGCGAGCAAAGCCCGGCAGGAAACATAATGAGTTGGTCGTCCGACGCAAATCCGGCCTCTACCATTTTCGGAAAGTCCTTAGCCTGTTTGCCGGTCTTGTTAATAGGTATGCAGAGAGGAGCCAATCCACGCAGGTTCATGAGCAGGTCATTCACCATATATTTCACCTTTCCATCGTAAAAAGTACCGAGTACGTAGCCTAACGCCACCCCGTCCTGTCCGCCCAAAGGATGATTGGAAACAAAGGTATAAAGTCCGTCTTTCGATAAGTTCTCCTCGCCCTTCACTATCAGTTTGGCATCCAGAAAGTCCAGGCAGGCCTGCAGGAACTCCACCCCCACTTTATCTTTCGACTCTCTCAGAAAAACATTCAATTCATCTTGATGAACGATGCGCTTCAAATAAGACACGACAAACTTAGGGATATACTTCACATGCTTCGGAGCTTTCTCCCGAAGAATCTTATCAATGTCAATCAAAAATAAAGAGTCGTCAGCCATTCTTTTTATGATGAAATGATTGCGCAAAATTAACGCATCTTTTTAATTAAATGCAAATAATCGATAGAAAACTACACCCAAAATCTATCAAATAGCACCTAAAATCTATCAATTGATAGTTTTTACCCCAAAGATTGCTTAAAAACCACCCGACACAAAGCCGAAACTTTCGTAAACTTGCAATGCTGAAAGGCTAAACGAACAAGTAACCATTTAACAAAGCACATTATGAATAGTATTACATTTAAAAAAGATCTGCTCGGAGTTCAAAACGATTTATTACGCTTTGCGTACAAGCTCACCTCCGACCGTGAAGAAGCAAACGACCTTCTTCAAGAAACATCTCTCAAAGCTTTGGATAATGAAGATAAATACATGCCCGATACTAATTTCAAAGGTTGGATATATACGATCATGCGTAACATCTTTATTAACAATTATCGTAAAGTTGTACGCGACCAGACATTTGTAGACCAGACAGATAATCTTTATCATCTGAACCTGCCGCGCGATACTGCTTTTGAGAGTACGGAAAGCGCATACGACCTGAAAGAGATGCACCGTATCGTCAACGCATTGCCACGCGAATACAAAGTTCCGTTCTCCATGCATGTTTCCGGTTTTAAATACCGCGAGATAGCCGAAAAGCTGGGACTTCCGTTAGGAACCGTAAAGAGCCGTATATTCTTCACCCGCCAGAAATTACAACAAGACCTGAAAGATTTTGTTTAATCAATATCCCATATAAAATCATCCCATGAGATAAATGTATTTGTCTCATGGGATGAATCTTTTTGTCCCGTAAGATGATTTTATCCGTCTTACGGGACAAAATCATTCGTACAGGGAGACGATTATAAGCTCCTCACAAAATCATAGGGTTCACCCGCCAAGCGCCGTCAACAGGAAGCCGTGAAAGGTGAAGGGGATATAAGCGAACATTGTTTTATCCGAAACACACTATCCGTCCGGGATAAACGCACCATGTATTTCCACTAAACAGATAATGCGTTTCCGGCCGACAGACCATGCGTTTCCCCGGAGGATATTTTACTTTCCTACGAGGATAAATTCATTTGATACGCCTTTCATCACACATCCGTCCCGCCTGCCGGAGCAACCCGTCCGCCCGCACCAATCCCCCACCAATCAAGCGACGCAACACTCTGTTCATTTTCAACAGAATAAGTAATCAACATGCTGTTGAAAACTTCTAAGTAAGATTTTAGTTAAAACATTGTGGGGAATTGTGGGGAAATGTGTATTTTTACCGTCGCTTATTATAATAAGGTGAAAATGATACGCTTTTTAGGCAATATTGAAGCAAAAACGGATACAAAGGGACGCGTATTCATCCCTGCCGGTTTTCGGAAACAGTTGCAGGCTGCTTCCGAAGAGAGACTCGTATTGCGTAAAGACGTGTTTCAGGAGTGCCTGATACTCTATCCCGAAAGCGTCTGGTTCAAAACGCAAACCCAACTTCGGCGGCGGCTGAACAAGTGGAACGCCAAACACCAACAAATTTTCCGGCAGTTTGTAAGCGATGCGGAAATCATGGTTCCCGACGGGAACGGACGTATCCTGTTGCCTAAGCGCTACTTGCAAATGGCGGGCATACAAAGCGATGTACGTTTTATCGGCGTGGACAACACCATCGAAATCTGGGCGAAAGAAAAGGCGGAACAACCTTTTATGAATCCGGAAGAATTCAGCGAGGCATTGCAAGATATTCTGGGAGACGAGAATTGGGAAGAAACAGAGGCAAGCGATGAGACAGCAGAGTAGTAAACGATTCTAACTAAAAAATGAAGGAAGAAACAACATATCATATTCCGGTACTTTTGATGCCAAGCGTCGACGGGATGAACATCCGCCCGGACGGAACGTATGTAGACGTGACATTCGGCGGCGGCGGTCATTCCCGCGAGATAGTGTCACGCTTGGGCGAAGGTGGCAGATTGCTGGGATTCGACCAAGATGAGGATGCGGAACAAAACATCGTAAACGACCCGCACTTCACATTTGTACGCAGCAATTTCCGTTATCTGCATAACTTCCTGCGTTATCATGGTATCGGGCAAGTGGACGCCGTACTCGCCGACCTCGGCGTGTCGTCACATCATTTCGACGATAGCGAGCGGGGATTCTCTTTCCGCTTTGACGGCGCACTCGATATGCGGATGAACAAGCGCGCCGGGCTCACTGCCGCCGACATCGTAAATACATACGACGAAGAGCGTCTGGCCGACATTTTCTATTTGTATGGGGAACTGAAGAACAGCCGCAAGCTGGCATCCGTTATCGTCAAGGCGCGCGCCACCCGAAAGATTGGCACCATCGGAGAGTTCCTGGATATTATCAAACCTCTCTTCGGACGTGAAAGAGAAAAGAAAGAACTTGCAAAAGTGTTTCAGGCGTTGCGCATCGAAGTCAATCAGGAAATGGAAGCGCTGAAGGAGATGTTATATGCAGCAACGGAAGCATTAAAGCCCGGCGGACGACTGGTAGTAATCACCTACCATTCGCTGGAAGACCGCATGGTGAAAAACATCATGAAGACCGGCAATATAGAGGGCAAGGCGGAAAAAGACTTCTTCGGAAACGTACAAACGCCTTTCCGTTTGGTAAACAACAAAGTGATTATTCCGGATGACGACGAGATTGAGCGTAACCCGCGTTCGCGAAGCGCCAAACTGAGAATCGCGGAGAAAATCATAAAGTGATTAAGATGATAAAGCTATAAAGTGACAGGGCGATGAATGAGACGGCTAATAAACAGGAAGAGGTGAAAGGCGAAAAGGTAAAAAGACGGACTTCGCTAAAGAACATCATAGGCGGTGACATTCTGGCTACGGACTTTTTCCGTCGTCAGACGAAGCTGCTCGTCCTCATCATGGTTCTTATTCTGTTCTATATCCATAACCGCTACGCCTGCCAGCAGCAGATGATAGAGATAGACAAGCTCAAGAAAGAGCTGATAGACATAAAATACGACGCTTTGACACGCAGTTCCGAACTGATGGAGCGAAGCCGTCAATCGCGTATCGAAGAATATATCGCGACGAAAGAAAGCGATTTGCAGACTTCGACCAATCCGCCGTACTTAATCAAATAAGTATAGGGAATGGAAAACAGACCGGTAAATAGTAAATAGTATAATAGTAAATCGAAACAGCCTTGGCAGTAAACAAGAAAAATATAATGACCCGTTACTTCTTCGTAGTCCTTGTTATGGGACTGATAGGAGTAGCCATTATCGTAAAAGGTACCGTCATCATGTTTGCCGAACGTCAGTACTGGCAAGATGTCGCCGACCGCTTTGTGAAGGAGAATGTTACGGTGAAGCCCAACCGTGGCAATATTCTTTCATCGGACGGTAAATTAATGGCGAGCTCCTTACCGGAGTACCGCATTTATATGGATTTCAAAGCGGGTGGAGAGAAGAAAGACACCATGCTGATGAATCATTTGGGCGAAATCTGCGAGGGATTGCACCGGATATTCCCCGACAAAAGCGCTGCCGAATTTAAAAGGCATCTGCTAAAAGGACGCAAAAAGGGCAGCCGCAATTACCTGATTTACCCGAAGCGTATCTCTTATATCCAGTATAAGGAAGCCAAAAGATTGCCGGTGTTCAACTTGAACAAATACAAAGGCGGTTTCCACGAACAGACTTACAACCAACGTAAAAAGCCTTTCGGCTCTTTGGCCGCCCGTACGTTGGGCGACCTCTATGCCGATACGGCGCAAGGGGCAAAGAACGGCATTGAGCTGGCATTCGACACGCTGCTGAAAGGACGTGACGGCATCACCCACCGCCAAAAGGTGATGAACAAATACCTGAACATAGTGGACATCGCTCCCGTAGACGGTTGCGATATCATCTCCACCATCGACGTAGGCATGCAGGATATTTGCGAAAAAGCGTTGATAGATAAGTTGAAGGAAATCAATGCCAGCGTAGGTGTCGCCGTACTGATGGAAGTACAGACAGGAGAGATAAAAGCCATTGTCAATATGATGAAAGCGGGTGACGGCAACTATTACGAAATGCGCAACAATGCCATCAGCGATATGCTGGAACCGGGTTCTACCTTCAAGACCGCTTCTATCATGGTAGCCCTTGAAGACGGGAAGATTACTCCCGACACGGAAGTCGATACGGGTAACGGCATCATGATGATGCACGGCCGCCCGATGAAAGACCATAACTGGCACCGGGGCGGATATGGCAAAATCGATGTGACACGTATCCTGGAAGTATCATCCAATATCGGCGTTTCCTATCTTATCGACAAGCATTACAGCGACAATCCGCAAAAGTTTGTAGACGGATTGAAGCGTATCGGCATAGACCGCCCGCTTCATCTGCAAATAGCCGGAGAGGGCAAGCCTAACATCCGCGGTCCGAAAGAACGCTATTTTGCCAAGACCACGTTGCCCTGGATGAGTATAGGATATGAAACGCAGGTACCGCCGCTGAACATACTGACTTTCTACAATGCCATCGCCAATAACGGCACAATGGTACGTCCGAAATTCGTGAAAGCGGCTGTGAAAGACGGCGAGGTTGTGCATGAATTCCCTACGGAAGTCATCAATCCTAAAATTTGCTCGGACAATACGCTGACGCAGATACGGGAGATTCTGCATAAAGTAGTCTCCGAAGGTTTGGCCAAACCGGCCGGAAGCAAACAGTTTGCCGTAGCCGGCAAGACGGGTACGGCACAGATTTCGCAAGGCGCCGCCGGATATAAGGCGGGACGGGTGAATTATCTCGTCAGCTTCTGCGGATACTTCCCGGCAGAGGCTCCCAAATACAGTTGTATCGTCTCCATACAGAAGCCGGGACTTCCGGCATCGGGCGGTTTAATGGCGGGCAGCGTATTCAGCAAGATTGCGGAAAGGGTATATGCCAAGAATCTGCGGTTCGATATACGCAGTGCGATAGACAGCACCACGAATGTGATTCCCGCGGTAAAAGCGGGAGAGATGAACGAGGCGTTGCGTGTGCTCAACACATTGGATGTTCCGGTGCAGAAGCAGTTCGAGGCACAGAAAGGGCGAGAGTTATGGGGACACAGTCAGGCCGCCCCGTCTGCCGTTATCCTGCAAAATCAAAAAGTTTCCGCAGGCATAGTGCCCAGCGTAGTGGGCATGGGGGCTAAAGATGCCGTTTATCTGCTGGAAAGCAAGGGGCTTAAAGTACGCCTCAACGGCATCGGCAAAGTAAGAAGCCAGTCCATTGCAGGTGGAAGCCGGCTGGTAAGAGGTCAGACGATAGCCTTGACGTTACGTTAATATAAGAATATACATATATATAATAAGGTATGAAATTAACCGAACTATTAAAAGCGATACAACCGGTACAAGTTATCGGCAGTACGGAAAAAGATATAACAGGAGTAAACATCGACTCCCGTTTAGTTGCGGCCGGACATTTGTTCATGGCAATGCGCGGCACGCAGACCGACGGGCACGCATATATTCCGACAGCCATTGAGCAAGGCGCTATAGCCGTACTGTGCGAAGACATGCCGGAAGAACCCAACCCCGATATTACATATATCCAGGTAAAAGACAGCGAGAATGCGGTAGGTAAGGTTGCCACCACCTTCTACGGCGACCCCACTTCCAAAATGGAGTTGGTAGGCGTAACCGGCACTAACGGCAAAACAACCATTGCCACCTTATTATATAATACATTCCGTTATTTCGGGTATAAAGTCGGACTGATTTCCACCGTATGCAACTACATCGATGACCAGCCCGTTCCAACCGAGCACACCACTCCCGACCCGGTTACCCTTAACCGCCTGTTGGGTGAGATGGCAGACTCCGGATGCAAATACGCATTCATGGAAGTCAGCTCCCACTCTATCGCGCAGCAGCGCATCAGCGGTCTGAAGTTTGCCGGCGGCATCTTCACCAACCTTACGCGCGACCACCTGGACTATCACAAGACTGTTGAAAACTACCTTAAAGCAAAGAAGAAATTCTTCGATGATATGCCAAAGAGCGCGTTCAGCCTGACCAATCTGGATGATAAGAACGGATTGGTCATGACTCAGAACACACGCTCGCGCGTATATACTTATTCATTGAGAAGCCTCAGCGACTTTAAAGGGAAAGTACTGGAGTCTCATTTTGAAGGCATGCTGCTCGATTTCAACAATCACGAGCTGGCCGTACGTTTTATTGGCAAGTTCAATGCTTCCAATCTTCTTGCCGTATTCGGCGCAGCCGTGTTATTGGGCAAGAAAGAAGAAGATGTGCTTGTTGCCCTTAGCACTTTACATCCTGTAACAGGCCGATTTGATTCTATCCGCTCCCCGAAGGGCATCACCGCCATTGTAGATTACGCCCACACTCCGGACGCTCTGGTGAATGTACTGAATGCCATCCACGACGTATTGGCAGGCAGGGGGAAAGTGATAACCGTAGTTGGCGCAGGCGGCAATCGCGACAAAGGGAAACGTCCTATCATGGCCAAGGAGTCCGCCCGTCTGAGCGACCGTGTTATCATCACTTCCGACAATCCCCGCTTCGAAGAGCCGCAAGACATCATCAATGACATGCTGGCAGGCTTGGACAAAGACGATTTGGAGAAGACGATCAGTATCACCGATAGGAAATACGCCATAAAGACCGCCTGTTTGCTGGCGCAACCGGGAGACGTTATCCTCGTTGCCGGCAAAGGACACGAAAACTATCAGGAGATAAAAGGAGTGAAGCATCATTTCGATGATAAAGAAGTACTTAAAGAAATTATGAATTGAGCAGTGTGAATTATGAATTTCAATGCAGCGTATCGTACGATATTCCCCGTATGCATCCCGATTCATAATTTATAACTCATAATTAGAAAAGACATGTTATACTACTTATTCCAATGGTTAGATAAATACGACTTCCCCGGTGCGGGTATGTTCGGTTATACATCTTTCAGGGCGTTAATGGCTATCATCCTGGCATTGCTCATTTCGAGTATCTGGGGCGACAGGTTCATTAATCTGTTAAAACGCAAGCAAATCACCGAGACACAACGGGATGCCGACATCGACCCATTCGGCGTAAACAAGGTGGGTGTGCCGAGCATGGGTGGAGTAATCATAATCTTTGCCATTCTGATTCCCTGTCTGTTACTGGGTAAGCTGAACAATATCTATATGATTCTAATGCTTATCACAACAGTCTGGTTAGGCTCGCTGGGATTCGCCGACGACTATATCAAGATATTCAAGAAAGACAAGGAAGGTCTGCACGGTAAATTCAAAATCATCGGCCAGGTAGGCTTGGGGCTCATCGTAGGACTGACGCTGTATCTCAGCCCGCAGGTCGTTATTCGTGAAAACATCGAAGTGGAAAAGCCAGGACAAGGTATAGAGGTAGTACATGCCGCTAAAGAAATCAAAGCTACGCAGACGACTATTCCTTTCTTTAAAAGCAATAACCTGGACTATGCCGACCTCGTATCTTTTATGGGAGAGCACGCCCAAACGGCCGGATGGATATTGTTCGTATTCATTACAATCTTCGTAGTGACCGCCGTTTCCAACGGCGCTAATCTGAATGACGGCATGGACGGCATGGCAGCGGGCAACTCCGCCATCATCGGTCTGACTTTGGGTATACTGGCGTACGTATCCAGCCACATCGAATATGCCGGCTATCTGAACATCATGTATATCCCGGGCTCGGAAGAACTGGTAATCTTCATCTGCGCCTTCATTGGCGCCATGATAGGCTTCCTCTGGTACAACGCTTACCCGGCACAAGTATTCATGGGCGATACAGGCAGCCTGACCATCGGCGGCATCATTGCCGTATACGCCATCATTATTCACAAAGAACTATTAATACCGATTCTCTGTGGCATATTCCTCGTAGAGAACCTTTCGGTAATTCTGCAACGGGTATATTACAAAGCCGGCAAACGGAAAGGCGTCAAGCAGCGTCTCTTTAAACGAACGCCGATACACGACCACTTCCGCACCGGCATGAACCTGATAGAGCCCGGTTGCAAAGTGGTATTTACCCAACCGACGCAATTGTTCCATGAATCAAAGATTACCGTCCGCTTCTGGATCGTAACCATCGTATTGGCAGCGATAACAATTATAACGTTAAAGATAAGATAACAATTAAATGAAGAATTATGAATGAAGAATCTGGCTGCGTACTATTACACTGCATGGCAATTCTTCATTCATCATTCTTCATTCTTAATTATAATAAAGTATGAGTAGAATTGTAGTTTTAGGAGCAGGCGAAAGCGGCGCGGGAGCTGCCGTACTCGCCAAAGTTAAGGGTTTCGATACGTTCGTATCCGATATGTCCGCCATTAAAGACAAATACAAGGAACTGCTGGACAGGCATGACATTGCTTGGGAGGAAGGACAGCATACCGAAGAGCTGATACTCAATGCCGATGAGGTGGTAAAAAGCCCCGGTATCCCCAATGACGCGCCGCTGATTCTGAAATTGAAAGAGAAAGGTATCTCTATCATCTCCGAGATAGAATTTGCCGGACGTTATACAAACGCTAAAATGATTTGTATTACAGGTTCTAACGGTAAGACTACCACTACTTCGCTCATTTACCACATTTTCAAAAGTGCGGGACTGAACGTGGGACTGGCCGGAAACATCGGCAACAGCCTCGCCTTGCAAGTGGCAATGGAAAAGCACGATTATTATGTTATCGAGCTCAGCTCCTTCCAACTGGATAATATGTATAAGTTCCGTGCCAATATCGCCGTACTGATGAATATCACTCCCGACCATCTGGACCGATACGATCACTGTATGCAGAAATACGTAGACGCCAAATTCCGCATCACGCAAAACCAGACGCCGGAAGACGCTTTCATCTACTGGAACGACGACCCTATCATCCGCAGGGAATTGGAGAAGCACGGTCTGAAAGCGCATCTCTATCCTTTCGCCGCCGTGAAAGAGGACGGAGCCATCGCTTATGTGGAAGACGGCGAAGTGGAAATCAACGAACCTATCGCTTTCAATATGGAACAAGAGGAACTTGCCCTGCACGGAACCCATAATCTCTATAACTCATTGGCGGCCGGTATCTCCGCTAACCTTGCAGGCATCAGGAAAGAAGATATACGCAAAGCCCTGTCCGACTTCAAGGGTGTGGAACACCGTCTGGAAAAGGTGGCGACCGTACGCGGCATCCAGTTCATCAACGACTCCAAAGCGACCAATGTCAATTCTTGCTGGTATGCTTTACAAAGCATGACAACCAAGACCGTACTGATTCTTGGCGGCAAAGACAAAGGCAATGACTATACCGAAATAGAAGACCTGGTACGCACCAAATGCTCGGCTTTGGTTTATTTGGGGCTGCACAATGAAAAGCTGCATGAGTTCTTCGACCGTTTCGGGCTACCCGTTGCCGATGTGCAAACCGGTATGAAAGATGCGGTAGACGCAGCTTTCAAACTGGCGCAGAAAGGCGAAACGGTATTATTGAGTCCCTGTTGCGCCTCATTCGACCTCTTCAAGAGCTACGAGGACAGAGGCGACCAATTTAAGAAATACGTAAGAGAGTTATAAATGGATTTATTAAAAAGCATATTCAAGGGAGACAAAGTAATCTGGATTATCTTCCTCTTCCTTTGCCTCATCTCCATCACAGAGGTGTTCAGTGCGGCCAGTACGCTTACCTACAAAAGTGGCGACCACTGGGGGCCTATCACTCAGCACAGCATTATCCTAATGGTGGGCGCTGTGATTGTGGTACTTATGCACAACATTCCCTATAAATGGTTCCAGGTATTTCCCGTCTTCCTGTTACCGGCTTCCGCGATACTGCTGGTGCTGGTCATGATGATGGAACGTATCAATGGCGCGGCGCGCTGGATGACATTCATGGGTATACAGTTCCAACCCTCGGAGATTGCAAAAATGGCGGTTATCATCGTCACGGCTTTCATCCTGTCCAAAGGGCAGGATGAGGACGGCGCCAATCCGAAGGCGTTCAAACGGATTATGATAATAACCGGGATTATCTGCCTGCTCATTGCTCCGGAGAACCTGTCCACAGCCGCACTGCTGTTCGGAGTAGTCTTTTTGATGATGTTCATAGGACGTGTCTCCGCTAAAAAACTGTTGATACTGATTGGCGGTTTGGCATCGGTGGGTGTTATCGCCGTAGCTTTCCTACTGATGACAAAGAACAGCGATATACCTTTCCTGCACCGGTTTGATACGTGGCGTGCCCGTATCGAGAAGTTCACGAGTGACAAGGAAGTACCCGCCGCCAAGTTCGACATAGACAAAGACGCGCAGATAGCCCACGCACGCATCGCCGTTGCCACCAGCAATGTTGTAGGCAAAGGTCCGGGTAATTCCGTACAGCGGGACTTCCTGAGCCAGGCATTCTCCGACTTCATCTTTGCCATTATCATCGAGGAGCTCGGACTGGTAGGAGGAGTCGTAGTTGTATTCCTCTACATCTGCCTGTTGATACGTGTAGGGCGTATCGCCAAGAAATGCGACCGTACCTTCCCCGCCTTTCTCATCATCGGCATAGCCTTGTTACTGGTGTCACAGGCCGTCTTCAACATGATGGTAGCCGTGGGGTTGGCTCCCGTTACCGGACAACCGCTACCGCTTATCAGCAAGGGCGGTACTTCTACGTTGATAAACTGCGCCTATATCGGTATGATATTGAGCGTCAGCCGATATACAGCCAAACTGGAAGAACAGAGGGAACATGATGCGCAAATCACCATGCAGGTAGAAACCGGCAGCGGAGAAGAGAGTACTTACAGCGAGGCGCAAAGCGCCGCAGAGCCGACAGCCAAAATGCTGAACAGCGATGCAGAATTTGAATAAGATTAATTATCAGTAGTAGCAAATAGATGAACTCAGATATGGAAACAAAGAATAGCAAGCCGCGCATTATTATCAGCGGTGGCGGCACAGGCGGACACATTTTCCCGGCTGTATCCATCGCCAACGCGATTAAGGAGTTGCGTCCCGATGCGGAAATCCTGTTTGTAGGCGCAGAAGGGCGTATGGAGATGCAGCGTGTACCCGATGCCGGTTACAAGATTATCGGTCTGCCCGTAGCGGGTTTCGACCGCAAACACTTGTGGAAGAACTTTGCCGTATTGATGAAACTGGCGCGCAGCCAATGGAAAGCGCGCAGAATCATCAAGCAATTCCGTCCGCAGGTGGCGGTAGGCGTAGGCGGCTATGCCAGCGGCCCGACCCTGAAAACGGCGGGAATGATGGGAGTACCGACTCTGATACAGGAGCAAAACTCGTATGCAGGCGTCACCAACAAGCTGCTTGCCAAGAAAGCCTGTAAAATATGCGTTGCCTACGAAGGCATGGAGAAGTTCTTCCCCGCAGAGAAAATCATCATGACCGGCAACCCTGTCCGTCAGAATCTGTTCGGACATTCCGTTTCGCGCGAAGAAGCCGTACGCTATTTCAGTTTAGACCCGTCCAAAAAGACTATCCTGATATTGGGCGGCAGCCTCGGTGCGCGAACCATTAACCGGACTTTAACCGCGGGTCTTGACATCATCCGGCAGAATCCCGGTATACAGTTCATCTGGCAAACCGGTAAAATATACATCGACCAGGTAAGAGACGCCATCACCACAGCAGTCGGTGAAGCCGTACACCATCCGCATATCAACGCCATTCCCAATCTGTATGTAACAGATTTCATCAAAGACATGGCGAATGCCTATGCGGCGGCCGACTTGGTAATCTCCCGTGCCGGTGCAGGTTCCATTTCAGAATTCTGCCTGCTGCACAAGCCTGTAATCCTTGTTCCGTCGCCCAATGTGGCGGAAGACCACCAGACCAAGAATGCGCTGGCGCTCGTCGATAAAGACGCCGCTATCTATGTGAAGGACGTGGAAGCCCAGGAGAAACTTCTGCCCGTGGCATTGGCAACCGTAAAAGACAGCGGTAAGCTGAAAGAATTGAGCAACAACATCGCCAAACTGGCATTACCCGACTCGGCAACAATCATTGCCAAAGAGGTGCTGAAACTTATTAAATGACAAGTACATGAATATAGAAACCATAAAATCCGTTTATTTCGTCGGCGCCGGCGGCATTGGCATGAGCGCGCTGATACGCTATTTTCTTTCCAAAGGCAAATTCGTAGCAGGGTATGACCGCACGCCTAGCACGCTGACCGAGCACCTGATTGCAGAAGGCGCACAGATACATTACGAGGAAGACGTCACCCTTATTCCGGAGAATTGCAAGGACAAAGGAAATACATTGGTTGTGTACACCCCTGCCATCCCCCAAGAGCATGCCGAGCTGGCGTACTTTCATGAAAACGGTTTTGAGATACACAAACGCTCCCAAGTGCTGGGCACCATCACCCGCAGCAGCAAGGGACTTTGCGTTGCCGGCACTCATGGAAAGACTACCACGAGTACAATGGCCGCACACTTGTTTCACCAGTCGCATATAGGCTGTACCGCTTTCCTCGGCGGCATTTCCAAAAACTACGGAACAAACCTGCTCCTGTCGCAGACCAGCCCGTATACTGTGATTGAAGCGGACGAATTCGACCGTTCCTTTCACTGGCTCTCTCCTTATATGAGCGTCATCACCGCCACAGACCCCGACCATTTGGATATATACGGTACATGCGAAGCCTATCTTGAAAGTTTCCGTCACTACACCACCCTTATCCAACCGGGAGGCGCATTGATTATCCGTAAAGGCCTTGCCCTGCAACCGGACGTGCAACCGGGAGTAAAGATATATACCTACTCCCGCGACGAAGGAGACTTCCATGCGGAGAATATCCGCATCGGCAATGGTGAAATCTTCATAGACTTCGTTGCTCCGGACACCCGTATCAACGACATCCGGCTTGGCGTACCCATCGGCATCAATATAGAAAACGGCGTAGCCGCCATGGCGCTCGCCCACCTGAACGGAGTTACCGACGAGGAAATCAAACAAGGAATGGCAAGTTTCCGCGGAGTAGACCGCCGCTTCGACTTCAAGATTAAGACGGACAAGCTCGTATTCCTCAGCGACTACGCTCATCATCCTGCCGAAATCGCGCAAAGCGTAAAGTCCATCCGCGAGCTTTACAAGGACAAAAAGATAATCGCCATCTTCCAACCGCACCTCTATACCCGTACCAAAGACTTCTACAAGGACTTTGCAGACAGTCTTTCCCTATTGGACGAGGTGATTCTGACGGAAATCTACCCCGCCCGCGAACAACCCATTCCCGGTGTCAGCAGCCGGCTCATTTATGACAACCTGCGTCCGGGTATCGAAAAATGTATTTGCAAGAAAGAAGATATTCCGGCCTTGCTTGCAAAGAAACCTATCGAAGTGCTGATAGTGTTGGGCGCCGGTGACCTGGATAACTATGTGCCTTCCATAACCCGATTGCTCGAACAGCGGGCAAACAGTGAATCGTAAATCGTCAAACAGTAAATAAGCCTATGATTAAACGGATTTTACTTTCTATCGTCCTGCTGCTTATCCTCGCCTATCTGGTGGTAGCCATTACCGCTTTCAACCGAAAGCCGGCGGGTCGGGTGTGCCGCGATGTAGAGTTGGTCATCAAGGATACGGTATACGCCGGTTTCATCACGAAAAAGGAAGTGGCCGCCATGCTGGAGAAGAAAGGCATCAGCCCCATAGGCAAGAACTTAGACCGTATACGCACCAAGACTTTAGAGCAGGTACTCTCCAAACATCCGCTCATCGACGAAGTGGAATGTTACAAGACGCCAAGCGGCAAACTCTGTATCGAAGTAACCCAGCGCATCCCTATCCTGCGGATAATGAGCGCCAACGGCGAAAACTACTATCTGGACAACAAAGGCACCGTGATGCCGCCCGATGCAAAGTGCGTCGCCCACCTCGCCATTGTGACCGGAAACGTAGAAAAGTCGTTTGCCATGAGGGATTTATATAAGTTTGGTGTATTTTTGCAAAAGAATTCGTTCTGGGACGCACAAATCGAGCAGATTCATGTATTACCCGGCAGGAACATAGAGTTAGTACCGCGTGTAGGCGACCACATCATCTACCTCGGCAGGCTTGACGACTTCGAACGGAAACTGAAACGGGTAAAGACATTCTACGAGAAAGGCTTAAACAAGGTAGGCTGGAACAAATATTCCCGTATCAGTGTTGAGTTCGGTAACCAGATTATCTGCACGAAAAGAGAATAGTTTCCGCGCAGCAAACAATAGACAGTAAATAGTAAAATAGTAAATAAGATAGTTATGGCAACAACAGATTTCATCGCCGCTATTGAGTTGAGTTCTTCCAAGATTTCCGGTATCGCAGGAAAGAAGAACAGTGACGGAAGCATTCAGGTGTTGGCTTACGCACGTGAAGATGCATCCTCGTTCATTCACAAGGGTGTCATCTACAATATCGATAAGACAGCGCAGGCATTGACTTCCATCACCAACAAGCTGGAAAGCCAGCTTAACAACTCCATTGCCAAAGTATACGTAGGCATCGGCGGACAGTCATTGCGCACAGTAAAGAATGCGGTGAGTCGTACACTGGAAGAAGAGGGCATCATCTCGCAAGAGCTGGTAGACTCCATCTGTGACGAGAACCTTGAAGTGCCGTTGGCAGACATGAGCGTACTGGATGTAGCCCCTCAAGAGTATAAGATAGACAACAACCTTCAAGCCGACCCGGTAGGAGTGGCGGGACAACACATCACAGGACAATTCCTCAACATCGTAGCCCGCGCCTCACTCAAGAAGAATCTGGAACACAGCTTCGAGCAGGCAAAGGTAGAGATAGCCGACCTTCTCATCGCTCCGATAGCCTTGGCAAACGCCGTTTTAACGGAAAACGAGATGCGTTCGGGCTGTGCATTGGTGGACTTCGGCGCCGATACGACTACCATTTCAGTCTACAAGAACAATATTCTCCGCTACCTGAGTGTATTGCCATTGGGCGGAAACACCATCACCCGTGACATCACCTCGCTGCAAATGGAAGAGCAGGATGCCGAAAAGCTGAAGCTGCAATACGGCAACGCCCTTTACGAAGAAGAGGAGGAGAGCGAAACTCCCGCCGTATGTACGACGGACGACGGACGCGCCATCGAACTGACTACGCTGAACAACATCATCGAAGCCCGTGCCGAAGAAATCCTTGCCAACGTATGGAACCAGTTACAGCTCTCCGGCTATGAAGACAAACTGTTCTCCGGGGTCGTATTCACCGGCGGCGGCGCCAACCTGAAGAATATTGAAGAAGCATTCCGCAAGCAAAGCAAGATAGAGAAAATAAAGACGATGCGCTTCGTGCATAACACCATTCACGGTTTCAGTGACGTGCTGGCCAAAGACGGCATGCAGAACACGTTGCTCGGCCTTCTTGCCGCAGGCAATGAGAACTGCTGCCTACAAGAGGTAAAACCTGCGCAACCGGCCGGTAATCCCACACCCAAACCCGTTGACATGTTCGGCAACGACGAAGCCCTGAAGGAACAGGAAGCCGCAGCCCGTGCCGCCAAAGCTCAACGCGAGAAAGAGGAAAAGGAGCGCAGAGAGAAGGAGCGTAAAGAACGGGAGAAGAAAGAAAAAGAGAAGAAGAAAGGTCCCAGCTGGTTTGAAAAGACCTTCAATAAGCTCTCCAACGAGATTTTCTCAGACGACGATATGAAATAATTAAAAACTCTATAATCATGGATGATATAGCACAATTCGATTTTCCGACCGATTCACCGAAAATCATCAAAGTTATCGGTGTGGGTGGCGGTGGCGGTAATGCCGTAAACCACATGTACCGGGAAGGCATACATGATGTAACGTTCGTGCTGTGCAACACAGACAACCAGGCGTTGAAAGACTCGCCCGTTCCTGTGAAGTTGCAACTCGGCAAAGAAGGTCTGGGAGCCGGAAACCGTCCCGCCCGTGCCCGTAAGGCAGCCGAAGAAAGTATCGAAGACATCAAGGCCATGCTGAACGACGGCACGAAAATGGTCTTCATCACCGCCGGAATGGGTGGTGGTACAGGTACGGGTGCAGCGCCCATCATTGCACAGACCGCCAAAGAAATGGACATCCTGACTATCGGTATCGTCACCATCCCGTTCCGTTGGGAGGGCGACAAGAAGATAGACCAAGCACTGGACGGCGTGGAAGAAATCAGCAAGCATGTGGATGCCCTGCTGGTTATCAACAACGAGAAACTGAGCGAAATATATAGCGAACTCTCCGTAGACGACGCTTTCGACAAAGCCGACGACACCCTTTCGGTCGCCGCCAAGAGTATTGCCGAAATCATCACCCTGCACGGCAAGGTCAACCTCGACTTCAACGATGTGAAAACCGTACTGAAAGACGGCGGCGTAGCCATCATGAGTACAGGATACGGCGAAGGAGACAACCGCGTAAGTATGGCTATCCAGAACGCCCAGCACTCTCCGCTGCTGAACAACAACGATATCTTCAACTCCAAGAAGGTATTGCTCAATATCTCTTACAGCTCCCAGCACAAACTGATGATGAGCGAAATGGATGAGGTAAAAGAGTTCATGAACCGTTTCAGCCGCGACTTCGAAACCAAATTCGGTATGGCTATCGACGACAAGCTGGAACAAAGCGTCAAGATTACCTTGCTTGCCACCGGCTTCGGCATCCAGGACATTCACATGAAGGAAATGGACGACCGCATCACCCAGCGTACCGCAGAAGAACAGAAACGCCTCGCCGAACTGGAAGAAGAGGAAGAGCAAAGACGCTCACGCCGCGAAACATATTACGGAAAGGACGCCAATACCAAGTATCAGCGCCTGCGCCGCCGGCACATCTATATCTTCAACCCCGAAGACCTGGACAATGCCGACATCATCAGTATGGTGGAGAACTCCCCCACTTACCTGCGCGACAAGAGCACCCTGGCCGCAATCAAAGTCAAGGCGGAAGAAGCCGGAATACTCGCCACCGAAGAAGCGCAGGAAGCGGAGAACGGCGGCAACAGCGTAATCACCTTCTAAACCGTCTGCCGTTCTAAACTTCAGCCGTAAACAACAAATTGTAAACAGTAAAACAGTAAAACAGTAAAGAATAAGATGGATTTATTTGAAAGAGTCAGCGAAGACATTAAAAACGCAATGAAGGCTAAAGACAAAGTAGCCCTGGAAACACTGAGAAACGTAAAGAAAGTATTCCTTGAAGCAAAGACCGCTCCGGGAGCCAATGATACCCTGACCGACGCCGACGCCCTGAAAATCATTCAGAAACTGACAAAGCAGGGCAAAGATGCCGCCGAGATTTATGTGCAACAGGGACGTCAGGACCTTGCCGACGCAGAATTGGCGCAAGTAAAGGTAATGGAAGCATATCTGCCCAAACAAATGTCTCCCGAAGAATTGGAAACCGCTCTGAAGGCAATCATCGCCGAAGTAGGCGCTACCGGCGGCAAAGATATGGGTAAGGTAATGGGTGTGGCCAGCAAGAAACTTGCCGGGCTTGCCGAAGGACGTGCCATTTCAGCCAAAGTAAAAGAATTGCTGGGATAAGGATTTTCCCAATCCCGCTACGCATAGAGCCGTACCTCAAGCGTCTCCCTTTTTGGAGAGGATAGCTTGGGGTACGGCTTTTTATTGCTGCATTATTCATCGCCCGTCCTGGTCACAAATTCTCATATACCACGGCACAAAGTGTTCAAACGCATAAAAACAAAATGTTTCAGCCTATAAAAACAAAAAGTTTCAATAGGCGGAAACGAAATGTTCTGCGTAGTGAAACAAACTGTTCCATACCACGAAACAAACTGTTTCAACGGTTGGAACCCTTTGTTTCCCCCTTTGAAATCCCAAACCGGATACAGTGAAACGGGATTATCCCCGGGGCGGAACTTAATCAAACAACTCTTTCAGGACTTCCAAAGATTTGAGTACGGGAAAATCAGGCAGATGCAAACGGTAATATTCATTCATTATCGCCAGACAACGGGCACGTTCCGTGCGGCTCATGGCAAAGAGATGCATGGTTTCATAATTCATGCGCATCAGCCCCGTCAGGCGTGACGCCTCTTCCTGCCCTATGTAATCGGAATGCAACTGCGGGCGTAACGGAGTAAAGCAAGCGTTCTGCAAATCGAAATAGTCACCGCTGTGATAATCTTCCAGATTCGGATACAACCCGAGGAAGCGCGACAGCCGCATCAAAAAGACCAGATGAAAGTTGGCAAAACCGCTGCCGCATTCATCCAGCCAGACAATGGAATGCTGCAAATAAGCGAATAAAGGACGGTTTTCCGCTTCCTCGCGCAACGCACGATATAAGAACTCGGACAAAAACAGAGCGATGGCAGACTTATAAGGATCGTAAGGAATCGAAGTAAAAGGATAAAGAGACTTGGCCTCTTTCACCTTATATATAGTGGTATTCGGCCGGAAGTCCGCCTCCAACTCCACCAAAGACAGAGGCTGGAACAGTACCAACTTCACCGCAGCCTTACGCGAACGAGACACCGGAACCAGGAAAGAAGCCCGTCCGGACACCTCGGTATAGATGTCTACAATAATAGAAGTATCCTTATACTTCAAAGAATGTAATACGATTCCTTGCGTTTTCTGTAACATTTCCGTCCTTTATCAAGTTTCAATCCGGCTAACAAAGCTACAAAAAAAGCGCGAAACTACGGAATTTAAAGAAGGAGAATAAAAAAAACGAAGCAAAGACAGAAAAACTGAAACACCAATACATCTCTGATTATCAGAGGATAAAACCTTATTTAAAAAGAAACTCAGAAGAAATACCGCAAAATTTTTATCGGAAATGTTTGCCAATTCAAAAATAGTTTCTACCTTTGCAACCGCAAACGAAAGGAAAGTCGGATGCAAGAGCGGAAACGCTCACCAAGGATGGCCCGTTCGTCTATCGGTTAGGACGCAAGATTTTCATTCTTGAAAGGGGGGTTCGATTCCCCCACGGGCTACAATTAAAAGAATAAACGAATTAAAAAAGATTAGTCGAGATGGCAAATCACAAATCATCACTGAAAAGAATCAGACAAGAAGAGACAAGAAGACTTCACAACAGATACTATGGTAAAACCATGAGAAATGCTGTTCGTAAGCTTCGTGCTACTACAGATAAAGCTGAAGCAACAGCTATGTATCCTGGTATCACAAAGATGTTGGATAAGTTGGCTAAGACTAACGTAATCCACAAGAACAAAGCTAACAACTTGAAGTCAAAGTTGGCGGTTTACATCAACAAACTCGGTTAAGCTGATAAGTTACACAAAAGATATGAGAGGCCGGACTTTTTAGTCCGGCCTTTTCTGCATTCGCATCATCCCCGAACAATAGTTCCGAAACAAATTCTCACGGTGCTAAAAAGCTGTAAACAGCCCAAATTTATCAAGGCGTTGGCATGATATATCAAGGATTTTCACTATTTTTGCTTTGTTATTACAATAAGAGAAATTAGATTATGACTGAAGAAGAAAAGATAAACGGCGAAAGTAATTACTCGGCCAGTAACATCCAGGTTTTGGAAGGTTTAGAGGCCGTACGTAAGCGTCCTGCCATGTATATCGGCGACATTAGTATCAAGGGACTCCATCACTTGGTTTACGAAGTTGTAGACAACTCCATCGACGAAGCGCTCGCCGGTTATTGCGACCACATCGAGGTTACCATCAACGAGGACAACTCCATCACCGTACAAGATAACGGACGTGGTATTCCGGTAGACTTTCACGAAAAAGAACAGAAATCAGCTCTCGAAGTTGTTATGACCGTGTTGCATGCCGGTGGTAAATTCGACAAGGGCTCTTATAAGGTTTCCGGCGGTCTGCACGGTGTCGGCGTATCTTGTGTGAACGCACTGTCTACGCACATGACTACCCAGGTTTTCCGCAACGGAAAAATCTACCAGCAAGAATACGAATGCGGCCATCCGCTATACTCGGTAAAGGAAGTAGGCACTACCGATATCACAGGTACACGCCAACAGTTCTGGCCGGATGATACAATCTTTACCGAAACCGTGTACAATTACGATATCCTGGCAACCCGTATGCGTGAGCTGGCTTATCTGAACGCCGGTATCAAAATTACGCTGACCGACCTCCGCGTAAAAGAGGAAGACGGAAGCTACAAGCAAGAAATTTTCTATTCCGTAGAAGGTTTGAAGGAGTTTGTACGCTATATAGATTCTTCCCGCGAACATCTGGTGAACGATGTTATCTACATCAATACCGAAAAACAAGGTACGCCGGTAGAAGTGGCCATCATGTACAACACTTCCTACAATGAGAATATCCACTCTTATGTAAACAATATCAATACCATTGAAGGTGGTACTCACTTGGCAGGTTTCCGCCGTGCGCTGACCCGTACTTTGAAGAAATACGCCGAGGACAACAAGATGCTGGAGAAGGCAAAGGTAGAGATTTCCGGTGACGACTTCCGCGAAGGTCTGACCGCGGTTATCTCCATCAAGGTGGCCGAACCGCAGTTTGAAGGACAGACCAAAACGAAGCTCGGCAACAACGAGGTTATGGGAGCCGTAGACCAGGCTGTAGGCGAAGCGCTCTCCTATTACCTGGAAGAGCATCCCAAAGAGTCCAAAATGATTGTAGACAAGGTGATATTGGCGGCACAGGCACGTGTGGCAGCACGCAAGGCACGTGAGTCCGTACAACGCAAGTCGCCGATGTCGGGTGGCGGTATGCCGGGCAAACTGGCCGACTGCTCCAGTAAGGACCCGGAAGAATGCGAACTGTTCCTCGTCGAGGGTGACTCTGCCGGTGGTTCTGCAAAACAAGGACGTAACCGTGCTTTCCAGGCTATCCTGCCGTTGCGCGGTAAGATTCTTAACGTAGAGAAAGCCATGTGGCACAAGGCATTCGAAAGCGATGAAGTAAACAATATCATTCAGGCTTTGGGTATCCGCTTCGGTGTAGACAGCGAAGACAGTAAGGAAGCCAACATAGACAAGTTGCGTTATAAGAAAGTAATCATCATGACCGATGCCGACGTCGATGGCTCTCACATCGACACGCTGATTATGACGCTCTTCTTCCGCTATTTCCCGCAGGTGATACAGCAAGGTTATCTGTACATCGCCACTCCCCCGCTCTATCTTTGTACCAAGGGTAAGGTAAAAGAGTATTGCTGGACAGACCAACAACGCCAGAAGTTTATCGATACTTACGGCGGCGGTTCGGAGAATGCCGTTCACACTCAACGCTACAAAGGTTTGGGTGAAATGAACCCGGAACAGTTGTGGGAAACAACCATGAATCCGGAAAACCGTATGCTGAAACAAGTGCATCTTGAAAATGCCGCCGAGGCCGACTACACGTTCTCCATGCTGATGGGTGAAGATGTAGGCCCGCGCCGCGATTTCATTGAAAAGAATGCAACGTATGCAAATATCGATGCATAATTAGGGAATTAAAAATTGAGAATTAAGAATTAAAAAATGATAGTATGTCACCATCATTCATTTTTCAATTCTTAATTCTCAATTCTCAATTTTTTATTTACCAACCTCACATCTTACAACGAAGAAGCTCCGGACGGACAGGAAATACCTGTTGACCGGAGCTTTTCTTATATCATTCCTTGTTTCTTCATCTCTTCCGCCGCCAATTCCAGCTCGGCATACCAATCTTCACCGAATTTACGTATCAAAGGTTCCTTTAAGAACTTATACACCGGTACATCCTCTTTCCGCCCCAATAAGACAGCGGCCTTACAAACATCCCAACGATGATAGTTCACCGCTTTATAAGGCCCATAATCGCCTATACGGATAGGGTAAAGATGACAGGAAACAGGTTTATAAAAGTCTGTCTTACCTTCTCGGTACGCTTTCTCTATGGCACAATAACAACAGCCTTTCTCGTCATAGCAAGTAAATACACAATCCTTATTATTAACGATAGAGGTTACCAAATCGCCCTCTTCATCCGTGTACACCACACCCTGCGCATCTATCACAGCGCGTGCTTCCGGAGAAAGCTCATCCCATATCACAGGCAGTACCTCTTCCAGCTTCTCTATCTCCTCAAATTCCACCGGAGCACCGGCATCTCCCTCAATGCAACATTCTCCTTTGCAAGCATCCAGATTGCAAAGGAACTTCTCACGCAGTACATCAAAAGAAACGACAACATCATCTATCTGTAACATTAGTAAATTGAAAATTAAAAATTGAGAATTAAAAAATAAATGTTCATCTGTTTAAAGATTGCTTCATAGACTTCACGATGCTCACTAAAAGAGCTATCAACTCGTTACAATCTACAGAAATAGACTCATAAGAAATATCCTCTAAATAATGAGTATCTTTTAGCAGCGATAACCAGTAGGACGTTTCATTCGCTTCTTTTAAAGCAATATTCATCTTATTCAAAAAATCCGCACTACTCTGCGCATGATGAGCTTCAGCCACCAAAGCGCCAATAGCTGTACCACTTCGTAACAACTGTTTAGACAATATAAATTCCTTCTGAGAATCTGCTAAAAACTTGTATGCGTTTACTATTCGAATAGCAAACGCATACGATTTAGCATGGATAACATTATCCCTTGCTATCATTTTTTAATTTTTAATTCTCAATTCTCAATTTCTAATCAAGTCCTTACCCGTCATCTCAGCCGGTTGCTTCATACCCAGAATATGCAGGATAGAAGGAGCAACATCCGCCAACACACCGTTTTCCACCTTAGCATCCTTGTTTGCCGTTACATAAACAAACGGAACGGGATTCAAAGAGTGAGCCGTATTCGGCGTACCGTCCTCGTTCAGGGCATGGTCGGCGTTACCGTGGTCGGCGATGATGATTACCTCGTAATCGTTGGCCTTGGCAGCTTCCACCGTATCTTTCACACAGTCGTCGATGGCTTTTACCGCCTTCTCAATAGCTTCGTAGATACCAGTGTGGCCTACCATATCGCCGTTCGCATAATTCACTACGATGAAATCGAACTTCTTGGTATTGATAGCCTCAACCAATTTATCCTTTACTTCGTAAGCGCTCATCTCCGGTTTCAGGTCATACGTAGCAACCTTCGGAGAAGGAACAAGAATACGTTCTTCCGCATCGTACGGAGTTTCGCGACCGCCGTTGAAAAAGAATGTTACGTGAGCATACTTCTCCGTTTCGGCGATATGGAGCTGAGTTTTACCGTTGGCAGCCAAATATTCACCCAATGTATTCTGCACGTTTTCCTTATCGAAAAGGATATGTACGCCCTTGAAAGAAGCATCGTACGGAGTCATACAGTAGTACTGCAAGCCGGGAATAGTGTGCATGCCCTGTTCCGGCATATCCTGCTGAGTCAGGACGACAGTCAATTCCTTGGCACGGTCGTTACGATAGTTGAAGAAGATAACCACGTCACCTTCCTTGATAGTACCGTCGCAGCCGGCATTTACAATCGGCTTGATGAATTCATCGGTTACACCTTCATCGTAAGACTCCTGCATGGCCTGAACCATATCCGACGCAACCTTTCCCTCACCGTTTACAAGCAGGTCGTAAGCCACTTTCACACGTTCCCAACGCTTGTCACGGTCCATGGCGTAGAAACGGCCTACGATGGAAGCAATCTTACCGGCCGACTTTTCGCAATGCGCCGTCAACTGTTCGATGAAGCCCTTACCGCTCTTCGGGTCGGTATCGCGACCGTCCATGAAGCAATGGATAAATGTATTCTCGATACCGTATTCCTTTGAAATATCGCAGAGTTTGAACAGGTGGTCGAAAGAACTATGCACACCGCCGTTGCTGGTCAATCCCATAAAGTGGATGTTCTTGCCATGTTCCTTGGCGTAAGAGAAAGCGGAAACGATTTCCTTGTTCTTCAGGATACTGCCGTCGGCACAAGCACGGTTAATCTTTACCAAGTCCTGATATACGATACGTCCTGCGCCGATATTGAGGTGACCTACTTCCGAGTTACCCATCTGTCCGTCGGGCAGACCGACATTCTCACCGCTTGCCTGCAACTCAGAGTGCGGATAAGCCGCCAACAAGCTATCCCAGTAGGGAGTAGGCGTATTGAAAATCACATCATCTTTACCTTGATCGCCGATACCCCAGCCATCAAGAATCATTAAAAGGGCTTTCTTGCTCATAATTAGTATTGTTTTAATTGTACAAATCTCTTTTTTACGGAAGGAAAAGGGCGTATAAAACATACTTGCTCTTTCAGGTACGGATTACACGGATTCCGCAGATTAAAGGCTACGCTATATATAGACTGAATGAGAAACCCGTGAAATCCGTGTAATCCGTACCTGAAACAAGAAACTGTAAGCGTCTTATGGTTTTGAAACAGTTCCCTTTTTCCGGTTGCAAAGGTACAAAATAGCGGCCAAACTATGCCACTTCAAAAAGTAAAAATAACATTTGCGCAAAGAGCCTCTCCCCGTAAATAACAAGAAATCCTAAAAAAGCCGTGCAAACGCAGAAAGTCAGACCTGATTTTCATACTTTTGCAGAGCTTTTAAATAAAATCAACTGAAATTATGGACGATTCAAACCCACGAACGTGCAATAGTGTTTACAATTAAAGCGAACGGAGACGTTGGTCGCAATGCCTCTGTTCGGACTAAAGAAAGGAGGCAAAACAATGAGAAAGTATCTCTACAGCGAAAACGGCTTCGTAGAAAAGGCCGAATGGAAACCTAACTGCTGGGTAAACGTGGAATGCCCGGACGACAGCGATTTCCAATTCCTTACCCAAGAACTGAAAGTTCCCGAATCATTCCTTGAAGATATAGCCGATACGGATGAGCGCCCGCGTACGGAGACGGAAGGCAACTGGCTGCTGACTATCCTGCGTATTCCCATGCAGAGCAGCCAGCACGGCATCCCGTTTATCACAGTGCCCATCGGTATCATCACAAACAACGACATCATTGTTTCCGTGTGCTATCATCACACCGAACTGATACCGGACTTCATACAGCATACCCGCCGCAAAGGTATCGTCGTCAACAATAAGCTGACGCTGATTTTGCGAATCATATACTCCTCTGCCGTATGGTTCCTGAAATACCTGAAGCAAATCAATAACGATGTAGCCACCGCCGAAAAGGAACTGGAAAAGAGTATCCGTAACGAAGACCTTCTTCAGTTGATGAAGCTGCAAAAGACGCTCGTATACTTCAACACTTCCATCCGAGGAAACGAAGTTATGATAGGACGGTTGAAGAATATCTTCCAAGATACCGACTACCTCGACCTGGAACTGCTGGAGGACGTCGTGATAGAGCTGAAACAGGCGTACAACACGGTAAACATTTACAGTGACATCCTTACGGGAACGATGGACGCCTTCGCCTCCATCATATCCAATAACGTGAACGCCATCATGAAACGCATGACGAGCCTATCCATCACACTGATGATACCCACATTGATAGCCAGCTTTTACGGCATGAATGTGGATATACATCTGGAAAGTTTTCCGCATGCGTTCATATTCATCATTCTGCTGTCCGCAATATTGTCGGCCGTAACCTTTATATGGTTCAGAAAGATTAAGTGGTTCTAAAACAGTTCCAGCTGTCCGTCACCCAGCAAATTAAAAGTCATGCGATGATAAGGAGTGGTTCCCCGTCCGGCGATAGCCGCACGGTGCTTCTTTGTGGGATATCCCTTATTATGATTCCAATCGTAGTAAGGGAACTCTTCGTGCAGCCGGTTCATATAATCATCACGATACGTCTTGGCCAGAACGGATGCCGCCGCGATGGAAAGATACTTACCGTCGCCTTTCACAACGGTGGTATGCGGAATATCCCCGTATTTCCTGAAGCGGTTACCGTCGATAAGCAAATGCTGCGGGCGCAACTGCAACCGGTCAACAGCGCGATGCATGGCAAGGAAGGAGGCATTCAGGATATTTATCTTGTCAATCTCCTTAGGGGAGACAACACCTACCGCCCATGCCAGCGCTTCTTTCTCGATGACCTCGCGCAAAGCGTAGCGTTGCTTCTCGGTAAGTTGCTTGGAATCGTTCAGCAAATCGTTCTCGAAGTCTTTGGGCAGAATAACGGCGGCGGCATATACGGCGCCGGCAAGACAGCCGCGTCCGGCCTCATCGCAACCGGCTTCTATCAGTTCTTTGTTCAAATAAGGTAACAGCATATATCACTACGTTAGAGCATACAAAGATAAATCTTTTCATAAGTAAACCGGACTTTTAAAGAGAATAAATAATATGCTTATCTTTGCCGGCAAATAAAACGACAACGGATATGTTTACAATTATCGGACTGATGCTCACCGGGATGCTGCTGGGCTATCTCTTACGAAAAAGGAATTTACACAGGATTCATACGGTTATCACAGTGTTAATCTGGGCACTGCTTTTCATTCTCGGCATCGAGGTAGGCGGAAACGAGCAGATTATCAAAGGGCTGCATACCATAGGAATCGAGGCTGTCATACTAACCTTAGGCGGTACTTTGGGAAGTGTCGTCGCTGCCTGGGTATTGTGGAAAGCGTTATATAAGAAGAAAGGAAGAACGGCATGAAAGGCAGTCTTATTATAATCGGTTTCTTCGTTTTGGGTACGCTTTGCGGAGTTTTCCACCTGATACCCGTTGATGTAGTCATGGACAGCGAAATCAGCTTCTATGCTCTTTGCGCATTGATGTTCAGCGTAGGACTGAGTGTGGGCAACGACCCGCAAACATTAAAGAACTTCCGTTCGCTTAATCCACGACTGGTCTTTCTGCCTGTCATGACGATACTGGGTACATTGGCAGGTTCCGCGGCCGTCAGTCTTATCCTTACCCACCGTTCCGTAACCGACTGTCTGGCGGTAGGCTCGGGATTCGGATATTATTCGCTCTCCAGCATCTTCATCACCGAATACAAGGGAGCCGAACTCGGTACTATCGCCCTGCTGGCCAATATCAGCCGCGAGATACTGACTTTGCTGGCAGCTCCGCTATTGGTGCGCTGGTTCGGCAATCTGGCTCCTATCTCTGCCGGCGGCGCTACGACAATGGATACCACACTGCCGATAATCACCCGTACTGCCGGACAGCAGTTTGTCGTCGTTTCCATCTTCCACGGGTTTGTGGTGGACTTCAGCGTGCCGTTTCTGGTCACCTTGTTCTGTTCGATATAGGTGATGGCAGATAGAAGTCTTGCATTGAGGTGAGAATACGGCATCGTTACAACAGATTCGTCCCATGAGATAACTGTATTCGTCTTATGGGACAAAAAAAATCATCCCGTGAGATGAATAAATCCGTCCCACGGGATGAATAGTTTCGTCTTACGAGACGAGTCGCGTATGCCTAAAATAAGCTCCAAGCCACGGTCAGCCCCGCCATAACGATGGCTACCATGCTCATCAGCTTGATAAGGATGTTAAGGCTCGGACCGGAAGTGTCTTTAAAGGGGTCGCCTACCGTATCGCCTACAACCGTGGCTTTATGCACTTCACTGCCTTTGCCGCCGAAATTGCCCTCTTCTACATACTTCTTGGCATTATCCCATGCGCCACCGGCATTCGCCATAAAGATGGCAAGTACGAATCCGCTGCTAAGACCGCCGATAAGCAGTCCCAACACACCGGGAACACCGAAGATAAGTCCGGTCATGATAGGAGCGACAATTGCGATGAGTGAGGGAACTACCATTTCGCGCTGCGCGCCTTTCGTGGAGATGGCTACACAGCGTTCATAGTCGGGCTCCGCCTCACCGGTCAGAATCCCTTTTATATCACGGAACTGACGGCGCACCTCATCTACCATGTGGGCGGCCGCACGGCCTACGGCATTCATCGTCAATCCACAGAACAGGAAAGCCATCATACTGCCGAGGAACATACCCGAGAGAACTTTAGGATTCATCAGCGTAACATCGTAATGGTGCATGAAGTCGAAGAAAGTAGCGTCCTGCACAGACACCGCTTCACCGCCCACAAAGATGTCGGTGGTGCCCAGACGGGTCAGCCCGATACGGATTTCCTCGATGTAGGATGCAAGCAGGGCAAGCCCCGTCAACGCGGCCGAACCGATAGCGAAACCTTTGCCCGTGGCGGCTGTCGTATTCCCCAAAGAGTCGAGCGCATCGGTACGCTTGCGCACTTCCTCACCCAGACCGGACATCTCCGCATTACCGCCGGCATTGTCGGCAATAGGCCCGTAAGCGTCCGTAGCCAACGTAATGCCCAAAGTGGAAAGCATACCTACGGCAGCGATACCGATGCCGTAAAGTCCCAAGCCTACATTGGCAAAGTCGAATCCGGAAGCAAAAAGATACGAGGCAATGATGCCCACCACCACGGCAATTACCGGAATAGCGGTAGAAAGCATACCCAAACCGATGCCGGAGATAATGACCGTGGCCGGCCCCGTCTTGCCGCTCTCACTCAGCTTCTGGGTGGGACGATAGGATTGGGAAGTATAATATTCCGTAGAACGCCCGATAACGATGCCTACCACCAGACCTACCACTACCGAACAGGAAATCCACATCCAGTTATCCAGCTTCAGCAACCAAAGAATAAGGAAAGTAGCAACGACTATCAGTACCGAACTCAAGTTCGTACCGAAAGCGAGGGAATTCAGCAAGTCTTTCATCTTGGCATTCTCGTTGGTACGTACAGCGAAGATACCTATAATAGAGAGAATGATACCTACGGCCGCAATCAACATCGGAGCGATAACGGCTTTGAACTGCATCAGCGTATCTCCCGAATGGATAAAAGCGGCGGCGCCAAGGGCGGCCGTAGCAAGGATGGAACCGCAATAGCTCTCGTAAAGGTCGGCGCCCATACCGGCCACATCGCCTACATTATCGCCTACGTTATCGGCGATGGTTGCGGGATTGCGCGGGTCGTCTTCGGGGATACCGGCTTCCACTTTACCCACGAGGTCGGCTCCTACGTCGGCGGCTTTCGTATAGATACCGCCGCCCACGCGTGCAAACAGGGCTTGTGTAGAAGCTCCCATACCGAACGTCAGCATCGTGGTGGTGATGATGCAAAGTTTATGGGTGGGTGTCATCACATCCACCGGGATAACTGCGTTGAGCAGCAGATACCAGAAAGAAATGTCGAGCAGGCCGAGCCCCACTACAACCAGTCCCATTACCGCGCCGCTGCGGAAAGCGACACGCAAGCCCGCGTTCAACGAGTTGCGTGCGGCATTCGCCGTACGCGCCGAAGCATACGTAGCCGTCTTCATTCCGAGAAATCCGGAAAGGCCGGAGAAGAATCCGCCTGTAAGGAAAGCTATCGGAACCCACGAGTTCTGCACTCCGAAGCCGTAAGCCATAATCGAGAAGAGAATCACCAGCCCCAGAAACACCCAGCCCACAATCTTATATTGCTGACGGAGATAGGACATGGCGCCTTTGCGCACGGCAGCGGCAATCTTAACCATTTGAGGAGTTCCCTCACTCTCTTTCATCATCTGACGGTGGAAATACCAGGCAAAGCAAAGTGCCAGAACGGAAGCGGCTGGAACCAGCCAGAAAAGCAATTGGTCCATAGCATAAATCGTATTAAAAGGTTGAACGAAAGCCTAAAAGTATTGATTTGGAATGAAATAAGCAAACGATTAACCGAATTTATGCCAGGGAGAGAACGCTTTATTCTATCGTTACAGCCGTACCGCAGGCAGTTACCATCAGCATACTGCCGCTGCCGCCTACCGTTTCGTAATCAAGGTCAACGCCAATCACAGCGTTAGCGCCCAACAGACGGGCTTGTTCCTGCATCTCGCGAAGCGCCGTGTCTTTGGCCTCGCGGAGCACTTCCTCGTACGAACCGCTGCGTCCGCCCACCACATCGCGGATACTGGCAAAGAAATCACGAAAGACGTTGGCACCGATAATCGTTTCACCGCTGACGATGCCAAAATAACGGGTGATACGTGCACCCTCGATAGTGGGAGTTGTTGTCACTAACATAGTTCCGTATTTTTAAGTTCTTGATATATCAGACGCAGAGCAACTCAAAAAAGTTGCAAAGCATCAAAACATTTTACTGACGCGCTCGATACCTGCCGCCAATATATCTATCTCCTCTTTCGTATTATACAGGCCGAACGAAGCGCGTACCGTGCCTTCAATGCCGAGACGTTGCATCAGCGGCTGCGCGCAATGATGTCCCGTACGTACGGCAATGCCGAGACGGTCGAGTAAGGTACCCATATCGAAATGGTGGATATCGCCTACGAGGAAAGAAATGACGCTCCCTTTCTCTCGCGCCTCACCGAAGATGCGCATACCGGGAATCTCTTTCAGGCGGGACATAGCATACATGGTCAGTTCGTGTTCATGGGCGGCAATCTTCTCCATGCCGATGGCAGAAACGTAATCCAATGCCTTGGCAAGCCCGGTCGTACCGATATAATCGGGTGTTCCCGCCTCGAACTTGAAAGGGAGTTCATTGAAAGTAGTCCGTTCAAACGATACGTGTTGTATCATTTCGCCGCCACCCTGATAAGGGGGCATCTTGTCGAGCCATTCTTCTTTACCGTAAAGCACGCCCACACCGGTAGGCCCGTACACCTTATGACCGGAAAAAACGTAGAAATCCGCATCCAAGTCCCGTACATCCACCGGCATATGCGGAATGGACTGGGCACCGTCTACAAGCACGGGAACGCCCTGCTCGTGGGCATAGCCTATCATTTCCCCAACAGGGTTCACCGTACCCAGCACATTGGATACATGCGCCACGCTGACAATCTTTGTACGCTCGGAAAACAGCTGTTTGTACTCATCCAACAGAAGTTCGCCTCTGTCATTCATCGGAATGACTTTAATGGCAATCCCCCTCTTGGCAGCCAGCAACTGCCAGGGAACGATATTGCTGTGATGCTCCATAACGGAGAGAATCACCTCATCCCCCTCCTGCATAAACTCTTCACCGAAGCTGGACACAAACAGATTGATACTTTCCGTCGTACCGCGGGTAAAGATGATTTCATTCGTACTGCCGGCATTGATAAACTTCCGCACCGTCTCACGAGACGCCTCGTGCAGCTCCGTAGCTTGCTGCGAAAGGAAATGCACACCACGATGCACATTGGCGTTGACCGAATAGTACTCGTCCGTAATGGCGTCCACCACCTGACGGGGCTTCTGCGTAGTCGCACCGTTATCAAAGTAAACCAACGGCTTACCATATACCTCACGGGAAAGTATCGGAAAATCAGCTCTTATCTTTTGAAGGTTCATATCTTTTAAATTATGAATGATGAATGAAGAATGAAGAATTGCCATGCGGGATGCTGCGCAGCCCATTCTTCATTCTTCATTCATCATTCTTCATTATTTACATATCGCGCACCCCTGACACTTGTTCAGTTCACCGCGGAAACGTTTCTCTACCAGCAGATGCAGGCGGTCTTTCAAGGCATCCAGACGAATTGTGTCGATTACTTCGTTTACGAAGGCAAACATCAACAGTAAACGGGCTTCACGCATGGAGATACCGCGTTGCCGCATATAGAACAGGGCGCTTTCATCAAGCTGGCCTACCGTAGCGCCATGACTGCACTTTACATCATCGGCGTAAATCTCCAGTTGCGGCTGGGTGTACATATGCGCTTCGCGGGTGGCGCAAAGATTACGGTTCGTTTGTTGGGAACTGGTATGCTGCGCGCCGGGACGTACCAACACCAGGCCTGCAAAAGCACCGACGGACTGGTCGTCGAGCACATATTTAAAGAGTTCATTGCTGGTGCAGTTGGGCACTGCATGGTCTATGGTGGTATTATTGTCCACATGCTGGTTCTTGTCCGCGATAGCCATACCGCAAAGGTTCAGTTCGGCGCCCTCGCCAGCAAGCGTCACTTCGGTCGTATTACGGGTAGTACCGTTATGCAAGGTCATTCCATTCAGCAGAACGTTGCTGTTGGCCTCTTGTCTGACGTATAAACTGCTGATACGTACCGTACTGGTGTGCGTCTCTTCCAGTTCATAGAAATCGAAAGTGGCATTCTCACCGATGAACGCCTCTACCACCTGCGTTGCAAGGAAGTTTACACCGTCCATTGCATGGTCGCAGGCCAAAAGACGGGCTTGCGCACCTTCTTCCAAAATGATGAGCACACGACGGTTCACCATAAAGTTGACATCGCCGCGCAGGATGTTCACTAACTGGATAGGCTTTTCCACTACCACATTCTTAGGAACATACAACAATACACCGTCTTGCGCAAAGGCGGTATTAAATGCCGTCACTCCATCTTTGGAAGTATCCGCCAGCTTGCCGTAGTATTTCTTCACCAATTCCGGATGCTGTTCCGCCATATCCTTCAAACTGCCGAAAATAACACCTTCGGGTAAATGCGACTTGGGCAAAGCCTTGCCATAGAAAGCGTCGTTCACAACAAAGTAAAGGGAAGTGCTCATATTCGGCACATCGCATTTGAATACTTCATAGGGGTTGACAGGAATGTCCAGACGGTTCAGGTTCAGACCGTAGTCGGGTTCAAAGAACTTGCTGACATCGGTATATTTGTATTTCTCCGTCTTACGGGTAGGAAAACCAAGCCGCTCGAAATCGGCAAACGCGGCCGCACGCGGGGCATTCAGCACCTCGGCGCTGTGGCGGCATATCATCGCTTCCGTTTGGGAGAAAAGGTCTATATATTGTTGCTCTACACTCATGTTGTCTAATTATGAGTTTTGAATTACGAGTGATGAATCGCCGCGCTATTACATTGCAGAGCGATTCATCATTCGTAATTCATAATTTATAATTCACTTGCTTCTTTCTTTATCCAATCGAAGCCGCGTGCTTCAATCTCCTTCGCCAGTTCGGGGCCACCTGTCTTTACGATACGTCCGCCAAGCAATACATGGACGGTATCCGGTTTCAGGTAGTCCAACAGACGTTGATAGTGAGTGATAACCATCGCACTGGTCCGGGGAGTCTTCAGCTTGTTGAAGCCATCGGCCACAATACGCAGAGCGTCTACATCAAGACCGGAATCCGTTTCGTCGAGAATGGCGAAAGTAGGTTCCAGCATAGCCATCTGGAAGATTTCGTTACGCTTCTTCTCACCACCGCTGAAGCCTTCATTTACGCTACGGTTGGCAAGTTTGTTATCCAACTCGACAATGGCGCGCTTTTCGCGCATCAGCTTCAAGAATTCACTGGCTGACAAGGCGGGTAAATGGCGGTATTTGCGTTGTTCGTTAACGGCAGCACGCATAAAATTCACCATAGAAACACCCGGTATCTCCACCGGCATCTGGAATGAAAGGAAAATACCTTCATGGGCACGGTCTTCGGGACTCATAGCCAAAAGGTCCTTACCGTTGAAAGTTACGGTACCGCGTGTAACCTCGTATGCAGGATGTCCCACCAGCACATTACTCAAGGTGCTTTTCCCGGCTCCGTTTTGTCCCATCAGGGCGTGTACCTCACCGTCACGAATCGTAAGGTTGATACCTTTCAATATTTCTTTGCCATTGATGCTGGCATGCAGGTCTTTTATTTCTAACATTATACTTTTAAATTAAGAATGAAGAATTAAGAATGAAGAATAACCATGCGGCATAACAGTGCGTGGTCTATTTCATCATCCTTAATTCTCCATTGTTTATTTTAATTCTTCATTCTTCATTCTTAATTCCTCATTTATCCTACGCTTCCTTCCAATGAAATAGCCAACAATTTCTGAGCCTCCACGGCAAACTCCATAGGCAGCTTGTTGAGTACTTCTTTTGCATAGCCGTTTACAATCAGCCCGACGGCATCTTCCGTAGAAATACCGCGCTGATTGCAATAGAATATCTGGTCTTCGCTAATCTTGCTGGTGGTTGCCTCGTGTTCTACAATGGCCGTCTCATTATGGATATCCATGTAGGGGAAAGTATGCGCACCGCATTTATCGCCCAGCAGCAAGGAGTCGCACTGGCTATAGTTGCGGGCATTGTCCGCCTTTTGGGCTACACGCACCAGCCCACGATAAGAATTCTCGCTCCGTCCGGCGGAAATACCTTTGCTGACAATAGTACTGCGGGTATTCTTTCCAAGATGAATCATCTTTGTACCGGTATCCGCCTGTTGATAGTTGTTGGTGACCGCCACACTGTAAAATTCTGCCGTAGAGTTGTCACCGGAAAGGATGCAAGAGGGATATTTCCAGGTAATGGCCGAACCAGTTTCCACCTGTGTCCAGGACAATTTGCTGTTTATGCCCTTGCAGTGCCCGCGCTTCGTTACAAAGTTATAGACGCCGCCCTTGCCTTCGGCATCTCCCGGATACCAGTTTTGAACGGTACTGTACTTCACTTCGGCACGGTCGTGTACCACAATCTCCACAATAGCGGCGTGCAATTGGTTTTCGTCACGCATCGGCGCCGTACATCCTTCCAAATAGGAAACATACGAATCATCATCGGCTACAATCAACGTTCTTTCAAACTGCCCGGTATTGCGGGCATTGATACGGAAGTAAGTGGACAGCTCCATCGGGCAGCGTACCCCTTTCGGTATATAGACGAAAGAACCGTCGGAGAATACCGCGGAATTCAGCGCCGCAAAGAAGTTATCACGATACCCCACGACCGAGCCCAGATACTTCTGCACCAAATCGGGATGCTCGCGTACAGCCTCGCTGAACGAACAGAAAATAATTCCCTTTTCCATAAGCGTCTCCTTGAAAGTCGTCTTTACAGACACAGAGTCCATTACGGCATCCACCGCCATACCGCTCAGCGCCATTTGTTCTTCCAAAGGAATGCCCAGTTTATTAAAGGTCTTGACCAACTCCGGGTCTACCTCGTCCATGCTTTTAGGGCCGTCCTTCTTCTTGGTAGGATCGGCGTAGTATGAAATAGCCTGATAATCTATCTCGGGAATACGGAGATGCGCCCATGCAGGCATCTCCAGCGTCAGCCAGTGACGGTACGCTTTCAGACGGAACTCCAGTAACCACTCGGGTTCTTCCTTTTTCTCAGAAATCAACCGCACCACATCCTCATTCAAGCCACGCTCAATGATGTCTGTATGTACATCAGTCGTAAAACCGTACTTGTACTTCTCCTGAGTGAGTTCCTTTACATATTTATTGGGTTCTTCTTGTTGCATTATTCATTCAATATATATTGTTCTGTAACATGCTTAGCCGCGGGAAAGAATATCCCGGCAAACGACTTCATAGGATAATATAACACCGATTCCTTCTTTTTTGTTTGGCTGAGCAGCGTATTGTCCGCATCCATGAATTCAATGACACCGACCAGCAGACTCACCAGTAAAAGGGACTTCAACGCCCCCAGTCCGGAACCCAGCCAACGGTTCAGCCAGCCGAGCGCAACCGCTTCCATTGCCTTTGTCAGCAGCGAGGCTACCAGTGTAAAAACCAGCGGCACGGCTATCCAAATCGCGATGAATGCCAGTACTTGCGCCACCGTCATCGAATCGGTAACCTTAGAAAACACCTTTTCGGCCACGGAAGCGTACAAAGCCTTTGCCGCCAGCAAACCGACAATCAACCCCAGCAGAGTGGCCAGTTGTTTCACGAATCCCTTCATGAAGCCAATAACCGCTCCCGCACCGATAATTACCAATATTACGATGTCTATAACAGCCATATATGATATTAAAAAGGCACGGATTACACGGATCAACACGGTTTTTCTTTTAACCAATCCGTGAAATTCGTGTAATCCGTGCCTAAAGATTTACTGTTTTCTTACAAAGTCTGTTTTACCTCCACTTCTTCGTAAGATTCTATGATATCTCCCACCTTGATATCGTTGCAGTTTGTCAAACTGATACCGCATTCAAAGTTGGTACCTACTTCCTTCACATCGTCCTTGAAGCGCTTCAATGCATTGATGTTGCCTGTGAAGATAACGATACCGTCGCGAATCAGACGAGCCTTGTCGCTACGTTTCACCTTTCCGGTCTTCACCATAGCACCTGCCACGAGACCCACTTTGGTAATGTTGAACACTTCGCGAACTTCGATAGTCGCCGTAACCTGTTCTTTCAAAGTCGGCGCCAGCATACCTTCCATGGCAGCCTTCACCTCTTCAATGGCATCATAGATGACAGAATACTTGCGGATATCCACACCTTCCTGTTCAGCCAGTTTAGCGGCAGCACCCGAAGGACGAACCTGGAACCCTACAATAATCGCATCCGAAGCGGCAGCCAGAGATACATCCGATTCGGAGATAGCACCGACACCCTTATGAATAACGTTCACCTGTACCTGTTCGGTAGACAGCTTAATCAACGAGTCGCTCAACGCTTCAACAGAGCCGTCCACGTCACCCTTCACGATGATGTTCAGTTCGTGGAAGTCGCCCAATGCCAAACGGCGGCCTACTTCATCCAGTGTCAACATCTTCTGTGTACGCAAGCCTTGTTCACGCTGCAACTGTTCACGCTTGTTGGCGATTTCACGCGCTTCCTGTTCGGTTTCGATTACATGGAATGTATCACCTGCGGCCGGCGCTCCGTTCAAGCCCAAAATCAAAGCCGGCTCCGAAGGACCCGCCTCTTTCAGACGCTGGTTACGCTCGTTGAACATGGCTTTCACC
Organism: Bacteroides clarus; assembly: GCF_015555825.1. NCBI lineage: Bacteria > Pseudomonadati > Bacteroidota > Bacteroidia > Bacteroidales > Bacteroidaceae > Bacteroides > Bacteroides clarus. The sequence goes on from NZ_JADNLF010000005.1 coordinate 189,826, forward strand.
TTACCGTAGCTTGTACCTGCGAGCACAATGTCGCCCATCTTCAAAGTACCGTTGGATACCAGCACCGTAGCTACATAGCCACGACCCTTATCCAATGAGGACTCGATGATGGAACCGGTAGCACGGCGGTTCGGGTTTGCCTTCAAATCCAGCATTTCAGCTTCCAGCAATACTTTCTCCATCAAATCGCTTACACCAAGACCTTTCTTGGCGGAAATATCTTGAGACTGATACTTACCGCCCCATTCCTCAACGAGGAAGTTCATGGCGGCCAGTTCTTCTTTAATCTTATCGGGATTAGCGGTCGGCTTATCAATCTTGTTGATGGCGAATACGATAGGCACACCGGCAGCCATAGCATGGTTGATGGCTTCTTTGGTCTGCGGCATCACGTTGTCATCGGCAGCTACGATGATAATGGCAATATCCGTCGCTTTGGCACCGCGGGCACGCATGGCGGTAAACGCCTCATGACCCGGAGTATCGAGGAACGTTATCTTACGTCCGTCTTCCAACGTCACGTGATAAGCACCGATGTGCTGTGTAATACCACCGGCTTCACCGGCAATAACATTCGCCTTACGGATATAGTCGAGCAACGAAGTTTTACCGTGGTCTACGTGACCCATTACCGTTACAATCGGAGCGCGATGCTCTAAATCTTCCTCGGCATCTTCTTCCTCAACGATAGCCTGGGCTACTTCCGCACTTACGTATTCAGTCTTGAAGCCGAATTCTTCTGCCACCAGATTGATTGTTTCGGCATCCAGACGTTGGTTAATGGAAACCATCATACCGATACTCATACAAGTAGCGATAACCTGTGTTACGGAAACATCCATCATGCTTGCCAACTCATTGGCAGTCACGAATTCAGTCAGCTTCAGTACCTTGCTTTCCGCCATTTCCTGGTCTTCCAGTTCCTGCATACGGTTGGATGCCAAGTCGCGTTTCTCCTTACGGTATTTCGCTCCCTTGTTCTTACCCTTAGAGGTCAGACGCGCCAACGTTTCCTTTACCTGTTTCGCTACATCCTCTTCACTTACCTCTTGCTTGATTACAGGTTTCTTGAAACGGTCTTTGCTCTTGTTCTTACCGGCTTGTTGGTTATTACCGCCTTGCTGGCTACCACCTTTCAGACGATCGTTTCCGCCACGCTGGAAGTTGGATGCATTGTTGATATCCACCTTTTCCTTGTTGATACGGACACGTTTCTTCTTGCCATTGGCATCGGTACTGTCTTTCAAGTCCTTCGTCTTATTATCATCGCGGCGGATTTCCTTGATAATAGCCTCTTTCATCAGCTTCTTCTGATCCTGACGCTGCTTTTCTTTTTCTTCACGCTCCTTACGTTTTTCTTCTTTCGATTTTTTCTTCGGGCGTGTAGACTGGTTCAGCGCGGCGAGGTCTATTTGTCCGATGACGTTAATCTTCGATACAAACTCAGGCTGATGTATTTTGAATATTTCTTCTTTATCTTCCGAAACCGCTTCTTCGGTTGCAGCGGGAGCAGGTTCTTCGTCAGATGCCGGTGTAGGCTCAACAGCAACAGACACCGGTTCTTCCACAACAGGGGCAGGTTCTACCACCGGAGCAGATATCGGCTCGGGCTGAGGTTCGGGAACAGGTTCCGGTTTCGGCGCCTCAACAACAGATACAGGCTCTTCCGCCTTCACTTCTTCAATCACCGGCTTCTCCGGTTCCGCTTCTTTCTCTTTTTCCACAGTATGTTTGCGATTCAGCTTATCCAAATCAATTTTACCGACAGGCTTAAACTTCGGACGTGCATCTTCGGGAACCACAGCCTTGACCACCTCTTCGGTTTTCGTTTTTTCCTGTGTTTCCTTGTCATAACCGTCAATAGACACTGACGCCTTGTTGCGATCCTTACTCTGACGTTCCTGAATGAAACGCTCCGTTTTCAATTTAAGATCCTTATCTGTACTAAACTCTTTCACGAGCAAATCATACTGCTCGTCGGTAATCTTCGTATTGGGATTTGCTTCAATGGCATATCCCTTCTTTTGCAAGAACTCAACTACCGTCGTGATTCCTACATTTAAATCTCTTGTTACTTTATTTAACCTTATCGTCATACTTTAATTTAATGAATGATGGAGAAAGAAGCGGATTTCAGTGATTAGTGATAATGATTAGTCGCTAAACACTAAGCACTAAACGCTAAACACTAATTATTCTCTTCTTCAAACTCCGATTTCAAAATGCGTAATACTTCGTCCACCGTTTCCTCTTCCAAATCCGTCTTCTCAATCAACATCTCGCGCGGAGCATTCAACACAGCCTTGGCGGTATCAATACCGATAGCCTTAATCGCATCGATTACCCAACCGTCAATCTCATCGCGGAATTCATCCAAATAGATGTCCTCATCCTCTACCGCTTCATCCAATTCGCGGAATACGTCAATAGTGTACTCAGTCAACATACTGGCCAGTTTGATATTCAAACCACCTTTACCGATAGCCAGCGATACCTCTTCCGGTTTCAGGAAAACTTCCGCCTTGTGTTCTTCTTCGTTCAGACGGATAGAAGATATCTTGGCAGGGCTAAGGGCACGCTGTATAAACAACTGAATATTCGATGTATAGTTGATAACATCGATATTCTCGTTGCGAAGCTCACGGACAATACCATGGATACGGCTGCCTTTTACACCGACGCAAGCACCCACCGGGTCAATACGGTCATCGTACGACTCAACGGCAATCTTGGCACGCTCACCGGGAATACGGGCAATCTTCTTGATAGTAATCAGTCCGTCATTGATTTCAGGTACCTCCATTTCAAACAGGCGTTGCAGGAAAACGGGTGACGTACGGCTCAAGATAATCTTCGGATTATTATTCTTGTTGTCAACGCGGGCCACCACGGCACGGGCAGTCTCACCCTTACGATAAAAGTCACTCGGAATCTGCTCGGTCTTGGGCAACAACAATTCATTGCCTTCGTCATCGAGCAGCAACATCTCCTTTTTCCAAATCTGATAAACTTCTGCATTGATAATAGTACCTACCTTATCAATGTATTTATTATAAATACTGTCTTTTTCCAGTTCCAAAATTTTGGAAGCCAATGTCTGGCGCAAGTTCAGGATAGCACGGCGGCCAAACTTCGCAAAGTTCACTTCATCCGTCACTTCCTCTCCCACTTCATACGAAGCGTCAATCTTCCGGGCTTCGCTCAAAGAAATCTGCAAGTTCGGATTTTCAAGGTCTTCATCTGCCACAACTTCACGATTACGCCATATTTCGAAGTCACCCTTGTCCGGGTTCACAATTACGTCGTAATTCTCATCGGTACCGAACATCTTTGCAATCACACTGCGAAACGACTCTTCGAGTACGCTTACCATAGTGGTTCTATCAATATTCTTCAGTTCTTTAAATTCCGAAAAGGTATCTATCAAGCTGATAGTTTCTTCTTTCTTGGCCATAGTCTTATTTAAAACTAATTAAGTATTTAGTATATTTTATCTCTTCGTATGTAAAGGTTATATCTTCATCCACCATTTTAGGACGCTTGGCTCCCTCCTCTTTCACTTTCTTCTGAACGGTAACGGTAAATTGCCGCTCGTCGGCATCTTTCAATGTTCCGCAATACTTGCGACCGTCTTTAGCCAGCACTTCCACATCTTTGCCGATGTGGTTGGTGTATTGCTGCAACACTTTAAACGGTTGTCCGATGCCGGCAGAACCGACTTCCAGCTCGTAATCCTCATCCTCACGATTCAGTCGGGACTCTATGTAGCGGCTCAGCTCTACACAATCCTCAATCCAAACACCTTCTTTGTGGTCTATCTCCACCACAATCTTGTCATCAGGGCTGATTATGACTTCCACCAGGAAGTAATCTTTATCCTTCAGCCACTCGTCTACAATCTGACAAACTGTTTTCTTTTCTATCATAGATTAACCATTAAGAACGAAAAAGAGGAGCTTAATCGCCCCTCCACCTTTCATCCGTTTCGGTTGCAAAGATATAAATAATCTGTTCGACTACAAAATAATAGGAGAAAAAAAGAATATTTAGCACTCCTGCCGAAATTTATCCTCCATTCAAAATTAATCACTACATTTGCATGGTTCTTTAAACTCAATCATCATGGCACATCACCTGAATACCAATAAACAGTTTATGATAGGTAACGGCATCCTTGCGTTTGCCGTAATATTCGTTGTTGTCATTTTTGTCTATATGAGTATGCGTTTGCAGCGCCAAAAGGAAGGTGAACGATACTTTGCCGAGACCTATAATGTCACTTTAGTGAAAGGATTCACCGGTGATTCCATATCCATCCTGCTCAACGACAGCGTACTGATAGACCAACGTATCGACAAAGAGCCTTTCAATTTCAAGATAAAACGGTTTGCCGAACAAAGCGCCCTGATGATAGTGGACAAGACAACCGACAAGCTCTCCCTGTTTGAGCTGAGCGAAAAAGGCGGTAGCTATCGTTTTGAAAAAGACGACGACGAAGTGAAGCTACTGGCACAGGAAGAGTAAAACCGCAACCGCACCATCCGTGCCAGCTTATTGGCACAGCCGTGCCTGTTTGATGGCACAGTTGTGCCTGTTCAATGGCAAAACAGTGCCTATCCGTCGGCACAACACCCGTTTTAGAAGTCCGTCTTATACTTTCTCAATTCATTGCGTAAAAGTTGTGCCTTACCGTCCGTCATGCCGTAAAGCAATGCCCAAAAGCGTTCGCCGTGGTTCATTTCACGGGTATGCGCCAACTCATGCAACAATACGTAATCAATCAAATGCCGGGGCAACAGAACAAGGAAATAGGACAGATTGATGTTTCCTCGGGCGGAGCAACTTCCCCAACGCCCGCTACTGGAATTGATTTTCACGCTTTTATAAGAAAGATTGTGCTGCAGCGAAAGCGCATAAAGCCGGGGCGGAAGAATAATCTTGGCATTACGTCGCAAAGCTTCCTCTATCACCTTACGCAGCCAGGCCTGCAACTCTTTATTTGAGAAGTCTGCATTCGGCGGACAGATAATCTGCATCTCTCCCAATTCCGAACGTGAAAGGAAACGGTCTCGTTCTCCACTAACCAGGCTCAATTTAAAGAACTCCGTATCGATACGGTAGTTCAAATCAATCAACGGGCGGCTTTGTCTCTGTCGGGCAACCCTCAGTCGGGAACGCAACTGCTCTACGGCATTCTTTACTTCCCCAATGGTTGTACCCGGTGGAACAGTCACATGAACAGCATCCTCACGCGTACGAAAAGTCAAACGCCGGGCACGGATATTCACCCGTACCAACAAGCATCCTAACTCTTCATCCTCTAAAACATGTTCCGTTATCATCTGTTCTTTTCTCCTTGAAATAAGGACAAAAGAACGAAGAATCGTTCGAAAAAGCAAGCGGTTCTCTATCAAAAACGAACAATGTGTTCAAAAACGCACACTACACTATCATTGCTACAACCTCAAAAACAAGAACTTATGATTATGGCATAGAATTTGAATAGTAATCGATAACAAGACGTTCCCGGCAAAAAAATCATGAGCCTCGCAACTTTTTGAGCAAAGACTCCGTCTAACAAACAAAAGAACTTAAAATAAATGAGTATGAAAACTTTAGCAACAATCATCGCATTCAGTATTTTCACATTAAGTGTAACAGCTTGCTCACACAATCACACGTACAGCTCCGGCCTGTTTGGTGGAAAGACAATCAAAGCAAGCAAAAACTATGTAACCAAGAATATCAAAGTGGATAATTTCACCAGTCTGAACTTAGCAGGCAGTCCGGACGTTACGTACACACAAAAGGCGGGAAAGCCCACAGTAGAAGTATATACTTCCGACAATATCGTAGACCTTCTGGACATTAACGTAGTCAACAATACACTGAATATCAAATTCAAGAAAGGCGTTAATGTATCTTATAATAAACTGGAAATCCGCATCTCTTCCGAAACACTTAATAATATCTCCGTTGCAGGATCGGGAAATGTAACATTAGCCAACGGCTTGAAAACAAATCAACTGAAAATGTCTGTAGCAGGCTCGGGAGATATCAATGCAAACAATATCGCTTGCACTAACGAGCTTAGCATATCCATCGCCGGCTCCGGTGATATACAAGGCAGTAATATCACTTGCACCAATCTCAAAACATCTGTAGCCGGTTCGGGAGATTTGAAACTCAACAATGTATCGGCTACCGACACCGAAGCATCTGTGGCGGGGTCAGGTACGGCAATATTGACAGGAACAACTCAAGAAGCCAGTTATCGTGTAGCCGGATCAGGTGACCTGTTCGCTTCCGACTTGCAGGCAAAACGTGTCTCAGCAAGCGTATCCGGTTCGGGAGACATCAAATGCCATGCCACCGACTTTTTGAAAGCGCGTACCAGCGGAAGCGGAGATATCGGTTATAAAGGCAATCCGGAGTTGGACTTCCCCAAAAAAGGATTATACAAACTCTGATTTGGTTATTCATTGTAAAGGATACATAAAAGGGACGCTGCATCACGCGGCGTCCCATCTATCTTAGTTAGTTTTTATAAAATTTTGAGAGAATTGAAACTTCACAGCCTCTGTTTTTTGTTTTAATAAAAGCACACTAACTATATTATATTTAAAGCAAATGAAAATGTTATTTTAAAAAGCAAATGAAAACATCTATTTTTTGACTTCCTTCCCCTTGTTTACACGATGCAGACTATCCAGAATCTGTTTTTCGTGCGTCACGGTTATATCTCCCGAAAGAGCAACCGACGGAGCGGAAATCTGTTTACCGATAGTATCGGCTGCGGCTACTTCCTTTACATCGGCAAAGAACGAGTGTTGCATTACATTACCCAATGAAAGTACCACTGCCACTACTGCTGCGGCTTTGAACAACGGCATGAAGCGTGCGGTCAATGTCATGCGCTTGGCTTTCACAACCGGAACTTCAACCTCAGCAAGCACCCGTGCATCAAAATCCGCACCTAAATGTTCCTCTTGCTGGAATTGCTGATATACAAACAAATCTTTATAACGCAGCAGATGTTCGGGAATTTCCTCTTTTGTAAAGAAAGCACGCAACTGCGCTTCTTCCTCAAGAGAAGTCTCACACCGCCAATAGCGTTCTAAAAGTTGTTCTATATATTTAAAGTCCATAACCTTCTATATCAATAAACCGTTGTTTAACTTTTTGCCGCGCCCTGAAAAGATTCACTTTAACTTGCTCCTCTGTCAAACTCAAGACAACCGCAATTTCTTTATAACTCTTACCTTCAACATCCCTCAACTGCATAATCAGCCGTTGTTTTTCGGGAAGCTCATTCATCAGCCGGTGTATCAAAATCATCCGTTCTTTACTCACCAAGCTTTCGTAAGGGCTTGATGCATCGGAAGTTTCTTCCATATCGGGCGTAAGTTCCACCGTTTGAGCATCTCTCCTTTCACTACGGTCTATCGCCAAATTCCTTGCCACTGTCAGACAATAGGCTTCAACAGAACCGAACTGCGTCCACTCATCACGCTTGTTCCATACCCTAATCAGCGTTTCCTGCACAACATCTTCCGCTTCCGCCCGATTGAATGTAATTCTTAGGGCCAACCGAAAGAGCTTGTCCTTCAGAGGGAGAATGTCATCACGAAAACTGATTTCTTGCATCTCTAATTAATTGACGGTTCAGTAAGCCGAAAGTTACAACCTACCACCACTTTTTTGAATTATTTTTTGATACGGGTTCCGCTATCACTGTTTATGGCTGAAGCTAAGGTAATTACAACTTCTGAGACACCGGCATCCAAAGCTTCAAAAGAATTCTCCAGCTTAGGAATCATACCGCCTTGAATAACTCCTTCGGCAACATATCGCTTAAACTCTTCCGGAGTAATCTGGGGAATCACACTGTCATCGTCATTCTCGTCACGCAGTACACCTTTCTTCTCAAAGCAATACACCAGCGTCACATCAAATTGTCCGGACAATGCCTTAGCCGTTTCTCCGGCAATCGTGTCGGCATTCGTGTTCAGCATACATCCCTTACCGTCATGCGTCAACGGAGCCATTACCGGCACAACTCCCTTATGAATAAGGTCACTCAGAAAAGTACCGTTCACTTGCCTTACATCACCTACAAAACCATAGTCCACCTCTTTTACCGGACGTTTCACGGAGCGGATTACATCCATGTCCGCACCCGTCAGACCGAGTGCATTGACACCGCGCGCCTGCAAACCGGCAACTATGTTCTTGTTTACCAATCCACCATATACCATTGTCACCACTTTCAAGGTTTCGGCATCGGTGATACGGCGCCCGTTTACCATTTCGCTTTCAATACCCAACCGGGCTGCGATTTTCGTTGCCGAACGTCCGCCACCGTGCACCAACACTTTATAACCTTCGATAGCGGCAAAATCATCCAACAACTTGCAGAGAGTGGCTTCTTCTTCCACAATTTTGCCACCCACTTTGATTACTGTCAGTTTCTCTCTCATTATTCCAAATATGTATATCCGTACAAACCGGAACGATAATTAGACAAAAATTCCTTCCCTTCTTCCAAAGATATACGCCCTTCCTTTACAGATTGGGTTACCCATGTTTCTAAAGTACGTACCAGCTTCTTCGGACTGTATTGCACATAATCCAAAACTTCCGCCACTGTCTCACCGTCAATGACCTGTTCTATCGTATAGCCCTTGTCGCTTACAGATACATGTACCGCATTCGTATCACCAAACAAGTTGTGCATATCGCCGAGAATTTCCTGATACGCACCCACAAGGAATACACCCACATAATAGGGTTCCTTGCTCTTCAAAGAGTGCACCGGCAAATAATGCGAAACATTTTTGGTAGAGATGAAGTTGGCAATCTTGCCATCCGAATCGCAGGTAATATCCTGTAACGTAGCCGTCCGGTCAGGTTTCTCGTCCAAACGCTGGATAGGCATGATGGGGAATATCTGGTCTATCGCCCAAGAGTCAGGCAAAGACTGGAAAAGTGAGAAATTACAGAAGTATTTATCCGCCAGCAACTTGGGAAGTCCGCGGAATTCATCGGGAGCATGCTTCAAACCGCCGGCTATCTGGTTTACTTCACGCATGATAGACCAATACAACCGTTCAATCTTGGCACGGGTCTGCAAGTCTACAATACCATGACTGAATAAGTCGAGCGCCTCTTCGCGTATCTGTTGCGCATCATGCCAGGCTTCCAGCATCTTGTTCTGGTTCAATGTATCCCAAATACCGTAAAGCTCCCGCAACAGTTCGTGATCATTTTCGGTTACCTCTTCCTCATCGTCCCATTCGGGAAGATTGGTTGTCTCCAGCACCTCGAAAATGAGTACGGAATGATGTGCCGTCAAAGCTCGTCCGCTCTCCGTTATTATATTGGGATGAGGAATACCGTTCTTATCGCTGGCATCGACCAAAGTAGATATAGAGTCGTTCACATACTCCTGAATGGAATAATTCACGCTACCTTCACTGTTGGAAGAACGCGTTCCGTCATAATCCACACCCAAACCGCCGCCGATATCCACAAACTCGACTTTGAATCCCATGCTGTGCAACTGCACATAGAACTGAGACGCTTCACGCAAGGCTGTTTTAATGCGGCGAATCTTCGTAACTTGGCTTCCGATATGGAAATGTATCAATTTCAGACAATCCTGCATACCCTTATCCGCCATAAAGTCGAGCGCTTCGAGTAATTCGCTGGAAGACAGTCCGAATTTGCTTGCATCACCGCCGGAATCTTCCCATTTACCACTTCCCGATGAGGCCAACTTAATACGAATACCGATATTAGGTTTCACGTTCAATTGCTTCGCCATTTTGGCTATCAACTTCAGCTCGTTCAGTTTTTCTACTACGAGGAAGATGCGTTTTCCCATCTTCTGCGCCAGCAAAGCAAGTTCAATGTAGCTTTCATCTTTATATCCGTTACAGATGATCAGCGAATCGGAATCCATATTGATAGCAATCACTGCATGCAGTTCGGGCTTGGAACCAGCCTCCAGTCCAAGATTGAACTTCTTGCCGTGGCTGATGATCTCCTCAACCACCGGGCGCATCTGATTCACTTTAATAGGATAGATAATAAAATTCTCCGCCTTGTAGCCATATTCCTCAGCCGCCTGTCTGAAACAACAGGAAATCTTCTCAATCCGGTTGTCGAGGATGTCTGGAAAGCGAACCAGCATGGGAGCCGTCACGTCACGCAGTTGCAATTCGTCGACCAATTCTTTTAAATCGACGCCAACTCCGTCTTTACGCGGTGTTACTACAACATGACCTTTGTCATTGATACCAAAGTACGAAGTGCCCCAACCGGTAATGTTGTACAGCTCTTCTGAATCTTCAATACGCCATTTTCTCATTTCTTGTTACTCTGCTGTTTTAGTAGTTTATTTATAAAAAGGGATACAAAAATACATATAAATCTGAAACATCCTGCCTTTTCGGATGAAAAACACACATTTACAAGGGATTAAATATCCAACAAATTACGTAACTGCTGTACGGACTCAGCTATCTGACGTCTGCTTTCCAAACGTCCGGCATCAAAACGGTAGCGAGCCTGCAAATAGAAAGGAGCTCGTTTATCCAATGCGTCCACAATAAAGGCGCGCAACTCCTCGTCCGTCTTTCCTTGCAGGATAGGGCGCTGATGGGTTGCCACTCGTAAACGATTGAATAATATATCGGGATGCACATCCAAGAATACGGTTTGCCCATGTCCGTTCATGTAGTCCATATTGTCGAAGAAACAGGGAGTGCCGCCACCGGTCGAGATAATGACATTTTCAAACTCAGATACCTCATGCAGCATATTTCGCTCCAATTCACGAAAAGAGGCCTCTCCCCGCTCGACGAACAATTCACGAATAGATTTGTGAAAGCGTTCTTCTATGTACCAGTCCAAGTCGATGAAGGGTACATTTAATTCGCGGGCAAAAGCCTTTCCTAAAGTTGTTTTACCAGCTCCCATGTAGCCGGTCAAAAAAATACGTATCATAATTGCTTACCGTTTGCGGGCAAAGATAAGCAATTCCATAGTGAGACTACCTCACAATCAACGGAAAATTTTAATCCGCTCGCTTAACTCCTGGAACTCCTTCTCTCCGGGTTCGGCGGTCGGCGTACCAAAAGGCATTTCGGCTATCAGCATCCAGCTTTCCGGTAAATCCCAGGTACGACGTACTTCATCATCGATCAGCGGATTATAATGTTGCAATGAGGCTCCCAAACCCGCGTCTTCCAGCATCGTCCAAATAGCAAACTGATGCATGGCCGATGTATGCTGTGACCAAGTCGGGAAGTTTTCGCTATAAGAGGGGAATGCGTCCTGCAATTTCTTTACAACCGCAGTGTCCTCAAAATACAGCACAGTACCATGTCCGGCAGCAAAGCAACCGTCAATCTTGGCTTCCGTCTTAACGAAAGCTTCAGGAGAAATACGCTGTTTCAACGTGTTCTTTACAATATCCCATAATTTCTTATGCTCATCACCCAGCAACAGAACGATTCTTGTTGACTGCGAATTAAAGGCCGACGGCACATTCTTTACTGCCGTACGGACAATATGTACCACTTCCTCGTCCAAAACCGGAGAATCGTTACCTATGGAATAATAGCTGCGTCGATGCTCCAACGCTTCTGCAAATGTTCTCTTCATATATTTTTATTTTATTATTAGTTTATCCATAATTCGTGAATTACAAAGCGGGGCAAGCCATATTTCCCCTTAACCCCTCAACTCTCCTCAATTTAAAAGAACAAATGAAAAAGACCAATTGTTCGAATTTGTGAAATATATTTGTACCTTTGCCATAAGTTATGAAGAAAGAAAAATTCTACGTTGTATGGACGGGTGGCACTCCGGGTATTTATACATCCTGGACTGACTGCCAACTACAAACCAAAGGTTACGAAGGGGCGAAATACAAATCGTTCGAGACTCGCGAAGAAGCAGAAAAGGCCTTTGCCTCTTCACCATACGATTACATCAAGCGCAATATATCCGCAGACGGCAGGCGACCCAAGCTTTCTCAAAACACAGACGCCCTCTACCCGGCCGCCGTCCTCGAAAACAGTCTTGCCGTAGATGCCGCATGCAGCGGAAATCCCGGAGCAATGGAATATCGGGGAGTACACGTTGCCAGCCGCCAGCAGGTTTTTCACTTCGGCCCCATGTACGGCACCAATAACATCGGAGAGTTTCTTGCCATTGTTCACGGCCTGGCCTTGCTGAAACAAAAAGGCTTCGATATGCCTATTTACAGCGATAGCGTTAATGCCATCAGCTGGGTGAAACAGAAGAAATGCAAGACCAAATTACCCCGCGACCCCAAAACCGAACAACTTTTCCAACTGATAGAACGCGCCGAGAAATGGCTGCGTGAGAACACCTATTCCACCCCTATCCTAAAATGGGAAACCCAACAATGGGGTGAAATACCCGCAGACTTCGGAAGAAAATAACAGGGCGTAACGTTTATATCCTCATGGCTGAATACCCGAATATTCAGCGTATCATGTCGTTACGCCTAAACTTCATCCTGCAGTTGGAAAACAGGATTTACTTATAGAGCTCCCGTGTTATACATGCTCCGCCTTTATCCCAAAGACTGCATATCATTCAGTTTTTTATAGTAGCCGTCTTTAGCGAGAAGTTCCTCATGCTTGCCACGTTCTACGATTTCTCCCTCATAGAGTACGCAGATTTCATCCGCATTCTTAATTGTAGAAAGACGATGCGCAATGGCAATCGTGGTACGAGTCTTCATCAATCGCTCCAAAGCCTCTTGCACCAAGCGTTCCGACTCCGTATCGAGTGCGGAAGTGGCCTCATCCAGAATCAGTATAGGAGGATTCTTGAGGATGGCGCGGGCAATACTGATACGTTGGCGTTGTCCGCCGGAAAGTTTGCCGCCACGATCACCGATATTGGTATCGTAACCTTTCTCGGTATCCATAATAAAATCGTGGGCATTCGCTATCTTGGCAGCTTCGATAACTTGTTCCATTGTGGCATTCTCTACACCGAAAGCTATGTTATTGAAGAAAGTGTCATTAAAGAGAATGGCTTCCTGATTGACGTTTCCTATCAGACTGCGCAAATCGGAAATACGCGTATCTTTGATGTTAAGACCGTCTATCAATATCTCGCCCGATTGTACATCGTGATAACGGGGCAACAAATCCACTAACGTGGATTTTCCGGAACCGGATTGTCCTACTAATGCGATAGTCTTGCCTTTGGGCACTGTCAGATTGATATGCTTCAATACTTGGCGGGAACCGTCGTAACTGAAACTGATGTCCTTAAATTCCACCTTATCATCCAACGAGGAAAGCAGCTTCGGCCGGATAGGTTCTTTAATAGGATTCTCCGCAAAGAGTATCTTGTCGATACGTTCCATGGAGGCAAGTCCTTTGGGTATGTTGTATCCGGCTTTGGAGAATTCCTTCAACGGATTGATAACGCTGTACAGTATCACCAAGTAATAGATGAACGAAGGGGCATCGATTGTAGCGCTATTACTGAGAATCAACGTTCCGCCAAACCACAATACGATAACGATAACGCATGTTCCCAAGAACTCGCTCATGGGATGCGCCAATGCCTGACGGGTAGCTACCCGATTGATGGCATCGCGATATTCGTTGCTGCACTTATTAAAACGTTCCATCATCTTATTCTCGGCGATGAAAGCTTTGATGATACGCAATCCGCCCAAGGTTTCTTCCAGCTGCGACATGGTATCGCTCCATTTTGCCTGAGCATCCAGCGACTGTCGTTTCAGCTTTTTACCTACCGTACCCATTATCCAGCCCATACCCGGAAGAACCAGCAATGTAAACAGCGTCAACTGCCAACTGATAGCTATCAAAGTGCCGAAATAGGCTATAATCAGTATCGGGTTCTTTATCAGCATATCCAGCGAACTGGTAACAGATGTCTCCACCTCGGTAACGTCACCGCTCATGCGAGCAATAATATCGCCTTTCCGTTCTTCCGAGAAAAAACTCAACGGCAGGTGTAACACCTTATTATATACTTGTGCACGGATATCACGCACCACACCCGTACGAAGAGGAATCATCACAGCCGAAGAGGCGAAATAAGAGAATGCTTTCAGTAAAGTCATTACTGCCAGGAAGACACCCAAAATCAGCAATGTTAATGAACCGCCCTGCGAGGCTATCATCTCGGTGACGTAATAATAGAAATTATTAACCGCTATATCTTTCAACCCCACTCCCACAGCATTCCAAGGGATAAATTCGTAGGTCTTGGTATCCATTTTGAAAAGTATCTGAAGAATAGGAATAATCAGAGCAAAAGAGAATATATTCAGAATTGCCGATAGCAAGTTCAGGAACAATGCCCATATCAGATATTTCTTATAAGGCGGAACAAAACGCCGCAGAAGTCGGAGGAATTCTTTCATTCGGTTAGCAGTTAATTCATTACATTTTGAAATCGGTTCTTTACAAAAAATACAGAAACAGAAATCAGCGTTTGAAAAGAGCAAAACGAACTAATAAAACAATATGCTTCATCAGTTTCTCAAACTTCCGTCCTAATTTATGTTTTTTCCAACTGCCATATACCATATGTTTGGCAAAAGCATCAGGGTGCTTTATCGTATGAGTATTACAAGGAGTAACAAAATAACCCGGATAGATAACCGTATCATCAGCCAAATGTTGCTCTACGTCTTCAGCCCTATAACCTTTTTCACGTGCTATTTCCACCATTACATCCGGAGATATCTTCAAGTCATAAGTACCGTCCGGCAAGAAGAAAGAGCGCTGCTTGTAGTAACTAAAAACGTCCTCGCAAAACTTATTTCCCTTTTCTCCTATCAAAAAAGCAGCCTGTAACTTAACCGTAGTACTAATATGCTCGTGGAAAGAGGCAAAACCATGTTCAGGTATAAATTCGTCAAAACGCTTTTTCACGAACATATCACTATCCATATAGATACCACCCTCTTTATAAACGGAATAGAAGCGTACTACATCGGCGGCAAAAGCCCACTTCTTTTCTTCTAAAGCTTCATTTATATATCTGCAGCCGATAGCACGAGCATCTTCATAGGTCCAACGTCTAATCGTATAATCCGGCAATACACGTTTCCAGCTCTCCAAACATATTTTTATTTCTACCGGGAAAGGATCATTGCTGAACCAGCATAAGTGAATGATTTTGGGTACCATATAATTATTTTTAATATTGTTTTCTATATCCGTTAGCTAAATATAAGCAACTGGCCAAGTGTCTGTTCCATCTCCACAAACGTTCTTTCCAAGACATATCCGGGCGTTCTCCCTTCCATATAGTCATATCCAAATAACGCAGATACAAGTATCGGCAAGGATGCAAACAACGGCTCGTCCAAGGCTTTTTACCGGAAGAGAAATGGATGATTACAGGAGACTTCAACTCTTCTTTAACTATCGGAAGGGTTTCCGCATCAATATAGCGCTGACGACGATACAAACGATCATGCAAATTATATCTGTAGGGAAGATGTATTACCTGTTTATAAAACAGTCCGTTAAACACATCTTGCTCATGAAAAGTGAGACGATTACTATTTTCCGTTACATAGTCCACAGCTTTCTTCTCGAAACCAACCTCTCTTAAATAGTCTAGATTAAGCAACATCACTCCAGCATTGAAGTATCCATACCGTATGCAATCAATGTCTAAAAGGGCGCAATGTATTTCCATTCCTTTATGGGCATCTTTAACCGCAGCCAAAGGTTTTCCTGTAAGGTCACAGTCCCATAAAGATTTTACAGAGTGGACTATAATAAGATCACAATCTAAATAAAGGACTTTGTGCAGAGATGAAGGCAAAATAGAAGTGATAAATAATTTATAATAAGTTGTCAAAGATACATAAGAACCCATATTGGGAAAGTCAACAACCAACTTTCTATCTACAGCATACAAACACAAATGTTGGTTGTATTTTTCCTCTACAATACTTGTTATCGTGTTTTGGGAATCGCTTGTCAGATTATCACCAAGAATATGGATTGTTATATTCTCCTCTTTATTGTTTTCCAATAAAGAAGTTAACATTACACAGCAATACTTTATGTAATTATTATCCGTACAACAAACTATATCCATAATTGTCTATTTTATAATTTTGCTTTTCTATCGGCTGTATAATTAAAATATTTATCCATCACCAATAATGAAATCAACCGTTCACGCTCAGTATCAAAGAATTGAGCTACATACTCGTGAGCGTGCAGAACAATCTGTTCCGCCTCAGCAGGATGATTGATGTAATAAGTCAGTTTTTCTTCCAAATCAGAAAGGTCATCTTTAATTTCAATATAGTGATAATCCGGAATAAGTTTTCCTTCCATGAACCATGTTTCACAAGTGGGACGTGTCATTACGGCAATGGAGTTGGACGACATCACCCACTTCAAATTGGAGGCCACATCATTACCTTCCAAAGCCATAATAAACTTGTAGTCAAAATGCTCACGAATTGTTTTCTTGGCAGTCATCCACTCATCCGGACAACCCTCATTCTTACCGACTACACCGCAATCGCAGATTGCAGAGCCATAATACATGTGAAGAAACTTTTCACGGACACGACTCGAGCGTATCTTACCACGGAAAATAGCCTGATTGGATTTTTCAGAGAAAGGAACTGGATCTTTTACAAACATAAAATGGCGTAATTTATCCAGCTTAAGAAGGATTGAATATTCATTGTCATTCTTCAGCAACCTGCTTTTCACAATGGCAGGAAACTCCGGAGTGAAATAAACATCACCAGGAATGTAACCTATACGAAGTTTCTGATTGAACCAACGAAGCACATCCTGCAAATCGAAATAGTAAACCTTATGAAAAGTGGAAGGGCGGAAATTCCGTATCTTATCCAAAAAGATATAATATCCAAACTTGTATTCATGAAAGGTCTTATTCGGCAATTCAACCGAATGCTGCATTTTATTATAATAATTCACACGCTCATATATATAGTCTCTATCAGAACGTGTTTCTACCTGTGCCAAATAGTGCTTTCTACATAATCTAAAGAAACAAGTCGGCATACACATCAATAAATACCCTTTCAAAAAAAAGAATATCTTAGGTGGTTTACCACTACGGAGTTTATATAAAAGACTATCACTCATTAATATATTGTTTGCACACTTCCGAATTTATATAAACATTTGAAGAAGCGCTTGATTATATAACCTAAAGTGTATTTTAACACATTGATTTAAAGTGTACAAAGATACGAAAAATTCCTAACCCGCAAAAATAGTTACATCGTTTTCCCGCAAGTGTAGGCAATAGCAATATCCATGCATCCTGTTGCTTAATGCGCTTTTTCTATCAGTTCCAAGCATTTTTTTGCATCGAAACCACGACTTTTGGCATATTCATCAGCCAAGACAACAAACATCTCATGCGTACCGGGCAAACGCTCAAAATTCTTACATCCTTCTTCCATATTCACCTTACCAAAACGCATACGATTCAAATCTATAATTTCAACCTTAATGTCATCCGCTTCATCTGTGAAAAGAATATTACCAGCAGAGTAGTCCTTATGTAAAATACCGTGTTCATGCAACGTTGCTGTAGTACGAGCAATAGCACGCAATATTTCTTCTTTGTGTTCAAAAGTATGTGTCGCAAAATCACGATAGGTATAAGGACATTCAGACTTCAAACTGACAAAATAGCTGCTCCCAAACAACATCCATGTACCTGTAGAATAAAAACCTACCGGTTGTGGCGTACCTACTCCTATTTGTCGCAACATCTCAGCATAACGATAAGAACGGCGCGCTTTTGAAGCCCGAAATGAGTTATAAGCGATTCGATTGATAAGATGGGGTAATTGATAAGATTTTACGATGAGCTCCCGACCTTCTCGTTTGAACAACTTTAACTCATTCCTTCCTTTATAAATAGTTGTACCCTCATTTTCAAAAAGCACGGGCAATACCTGCATAAAAGAATACAATTCCTTAAATACCGGATTAACAAATACTCGACGAGGATGAATAATACGGGAGAATGTATTAAACACCCGCGACCATGAACGCTGATAGCGCAACGGGCCACCCAATTCTTGAGCAAAAAAATCAGGATGACGCTTATTCAGTGTATCCACCACATGACGCTTTAATGCACGGTCTGAAATACGTTTAGAACCGGAACGGACGCGATAAAACAATCCGACCTGCGACAAGCGTATTACTTTGCCACCATTTTTCAATATTGAAATCCAAAACTCCCAATCTTCACGAGCAATGATTTCCTTACAATACCCGCCTACACGTACCCAGTCGCTTCTACGATACATTGCAGAAATCGGGATCATATTCTTACGTGCCAACAGCTCCCGGGAATAAGGAGCTAACTTCCATTCACCGGTACGTTCTCCAAAAAATTCCGCATGAGCATATACTACTTTCACATCATTATCAGCCTCCATTACATCGACTGCCTCTGCAAAAAAGTCAGGTCCTACCTTATCATCGGCATCCAACGGAAAAATATATTTTCCTTTCGCTAGAGAAACCGCATAATTACGAGCGACGCAAGGACCTGCATTGGCCTGCTTATACACCTTTATCACAGTCGTACCAGTCTTTTCAGCCAATTGCTGCGCCAAATGATGAGATCCATCTGTAGAACCATCATCAACCAATATCAGTTCCAATGGAGAATAATTAGAGACTATTGCAGAATTGACTGCTTCTTCCAAATACTCTTCCGCATTGTAAACGGGCATAATAACTGAAACCAAAGGTTTTTCCATAAACATATCAGATTTTATCCAGCCCTTTTGTATATTTCAGCCAGTAATATTTCAACGGGTTCTTATATTTCAATTGTTTCCACGGACGGCTACTATGAGGACGATGCCACACCGGCAATGTAGTAAACAGATAATTCTTAAACCCTTCTTTCAAAGATTGATGCGAAATGGTTACATCATGCCAGTTCTTTTCAGGATTTAATTGATGAAAATCGAAAGCTTTCAGAAAATTCAAAGTCAGCAGAGAACAACAAAAACTACAATGTTTCTTCTCGGGAAAAACCTGATTCTCCTTACCTTTCGCGAAAAGATAAGGGTAATTGATTTCTCCTTTTTCATCTACTGTGACGGCGGCGGCGATACCACAGTCTATTCGCTCCGTCGCTCCGTCAAATAAAGCTTGCAATGTGTTCTTCTTTACCAAAACATCCGACTCGACAATAATCAAACCTGCCTCCGCTTCAATGGCACGTTGTTGAGCCATTTGCAGAACCAACAAATAGTTCGGTGATGGATGATCCGTAATTTCTGCAAGATTCACCAACTCAAAGCCCAGTTTTTCAGACGCCTCTTTCAACCTAACCGTGTTTTCTTCCGTACTGAAATCATTGTAGACGGTATAAGTAAACGGCGTTTGAAAACCGGATGCCATAATGGCTTCCACGGTTTGCAGCGTCAATTCAATAGAATCCTTTACGGGAGTAATGATATGAATACACTTCATTGGATATATAATTAGTCTTTATTCAACAAGCTATAAGATTCCCACAAGTTGACAAAACTATACAATATTTTGCATACAGCCAAACAGTTCCCTGCATTTATTCCTTATCCGCTCTCCGCTTAACCCGTATGCTTTACTTTCAATACGGCAAGATTTAATTCGATAGTTGTTTCCGAATCCGTCGCTTGAAGATTATTATCCAATAAATCGGAAAACAAATCACCGCTTTTCTCCAATCAAGGATTTCTGTTATTCCTCAGAAGCATCTGGCAAGCTGTTTATTGTACGGGAAAGTTCACGCAATTTGGCAAAAGTCTCAATTATCGTAAACGTTGCATTATGGCACGGGAACTTTTCAAGATGGCAGCAAGCATATAAAGGCCTCTTTCTGCAAAATTTAGCAAGCGCATTCATCAGTATATAAATTTATGATTTAAACAATTGATCAAAGGTATGCATTATTACATCAGGAACATCTGTTCTCACGAATTATTTCTAACTTTGCCTGCAATAAACAAAAGCGTTATGAAAGTAATTGTCGATAATAAAATACCTTTTATAAAGGAAGCCATCGAAAAGATAGCCGATGAAGTGGTCTATGCGCCGGGAAAAGACTTCACCCCTTCTCTGGTGAAAGATGCGGATGCACTCATCATCCGCACACGCACTCATTGCAACCGAAGATTATTGGAGGGCAGTAAAGTAAAGTTTATTGCTACGGCAACCATCGGCTTCGACCACATTGATACGGAATACTGCCGTGAAGCCGGTATTACATGGACGAATGCCCCCGGCTGCAATTCCGCTTCCGTAGCTCAATACCTACATTCATCTTTAATTTTACTGCAAGAATCGAAAGGTATTAATTTATCGGAAGCTACTATTGGCATCATCGGAGTAGGGAATGTAGGTAGTAAAGTTGCAAAAGTGGCACAAGAATTGGGAATGCGTGTCTTACTGAACGACCTTCCTCGTGAAGACAAAGAGGGGAAACAGAACTTTTCATCCCTGCAAACACTTGCAAAAGAATGTAACGTACTCACTTTCCACGTACCTTTATATAAAGAAGGTAAATACAGAACTCACCATCTGGCCGACACAGCCTTTTTCCAATCATTAAAGCAAAAACCCGTCATCATTAACACCTCACGCGGAGAAGTAATCGAAACCGATGCACTGCTGAACGCTTTGGAAACAAAACTGATTTCAGACGCTATCATCGATGTTTGGGAAAATGAACCGGCTATAAACCTCACCCTATTAAAGAAGGTATTCCTCGGTACACCGCACATCGCCGGTTATTCGGCAGACGGTAAAGCCAATGCAACCCGTATGTCGCTGGATGCTCTATGCCGGTATTTCAATATACAGGCGGACTATCAGATTATTCCTCCTGCCCCAAGCCAACCGCAAATTACAGCAGAAACCTTGTCAGATGCCTATTTGCAAATATATGATCCCCGACAAGATAGTAATGCACTCAAAACACATCCGGAATTATTTGAAAAGTTACGGGGGGACTACCCTCTAAGAAGAGAAAAAAAAGCATACACAATTCTGAACCATTCGGAATAATATGTCGCTTCTCTTAGAAATCGTATTCCAAAAGGCTATCAGCGCACTTCCGACAACAAACTGTCGATAACCTTCGGATAATACTCATACTCCAGCGCATGTACTTTCTTTGCTACATCCCCTGCTGTATCCTCCGCCACAACAGGACATTTGTACTGTACTATAATTTCGCCTTCATCGAAATGTTCATTTAAATAATGTATGGTAATACCGGTTTCTGTTTCACCGGCAGCCACTACTGCTTCATGCACCCGATCACCATACATCCCCTTACCGCCAAACTTAGGCAATAAGGAAGGATGAATATTTATAATTTTATTAGGATAAGCATGCAAGATACAGTCCGGCACACGTGCAAGGAAACCGGCAAGGACGATAAAGTCGATTCCTCTATTTTCCAACAAAGACAATACAGCTGTCCCGTCCATCCATTCGGCCTTGCCCATACAGGCGAACGGAACATTCAGACTACGTGCACGTTCCAAAACAAAGGCACTCTCTCTATTAGTCAAAACCAGCTCTACGTTCACCAATTCGCTATTTTGGAAATAACGGATGATATTCTCTGCATTTGTCCCGTTACCGGAAGCAAAAATAGCAATGTTTTTACTCATAAACCCTCCAATCCCTGCACAAAACCGTGAAAAATGTGCAAAAATGTGCATTTAATTCATCAAATATTTGCGAGGAATGATAAATATTCATTCCTTTGCACCGCAAATTTAAAGAAATAAAACTAATTATTAATTAAAAACTTAAAGTTATGTCTGAAATTGCATCAAGAGTGAAAGCGATTATCGTCGACAAATTAGGCGTTGAAGAATCAGAAGTTACTAACGAAGCTAGCTTCACTAACGATTTGGGAGCAGATTCTCTTGACACTGTAGAACTTATCATGGAATTCGAAAAAGAATTCGGTATCTCTATTCCTGATGACCAAGCTGAGAAGATTGGTACTGTAGGCGATGCTGTATCTTATATCGAAGAACACGCTAAGTAATCTTAATCCATTCATTTCTTAGTATGGAATTAAAAAGAGTTGTAGTAACAGGTCTTGGCGCCATTACTCCCATTGGCAACACAGTACCCGAATTTTGGGAAAATCTCGTGAATGGGGTTAGTGGAGCGGGGCCTATTACTCATTTCGACGCATCGCTTTTCAAGACCCAATTCGCATGCGAAGTGAAGAACTTTGATGCCAATCAATATATCGACCGCAAAGAGGCTCGCAAGATGGACTTGTACACTCAATATGCCATCGGTGTAGCCAAGCAAGCGGTAGAAGATTCCGGTCTTGATGTCGAAAATGAGGATTTGAACAAAATCGGCGTCATCTTTGGTGCCGGTATTGGTGGAATCCGTACATTTGAAGAAGAAGCAGGTAACTATGCCCTCCATAAAGAAAACGGTCCCAAGTTCAATCCGTTCTTCATCCCGAAGATGATTTCGGATATTGCTGCCGGACAAATTTCTATTCTGTACGGTTTTCATGGTCCTAACTACGCGACTTGCTCCGCATGCGCCACTTCTACCAATGCTATCGCTGACGCATTCAACCTCATCCGTTTGGGTAAGGCTAACGCTATCATCAGCGGTGGTTCGGAAGCAGCTATTGCCGCTTGTGGTGTAGGTGGTTTCAATGCCATGCATGCTTTATCTACCCGCAATGACTCTCCGGAAACCGCATCTCGCCCGTTCAGCGCGAGCCGCGACGGTTTCATCATGGGTGAAGGCGGCGGATGTCTGGTTCTTGAGGAACTGGAACACGCTAAAGCACGTGGTGCCAAGATTTATGCAGAGGTTGCCGGTGTGGGAATGTCTGCCGACGCTCATCACTTAACCGCTTCTCATCCGGAAGGTTTGGGAGCCAAACTGGTAATGACAAATGCGTTGGAAGATGCAGAAATGAAACCCGAAGAAGTAGATTACATCAATGTTCATGGTACATCTACTCCTGTCGGTGATATCTCGGAAGTGAAAGCTATCCAAGAGGTATTCGGAAAACATGCCTACGAGTTGAATATCAGCTCCACCAAATCCATGACAGGTCACTTGCTGGGTGCTGCCGGTGCGGTAGAGGCTATTGCAAGTATACTTGCCATCCAAAACGGCATTGTTCCTCCGACTATCAATCACGAAGAGGGTGATAACGACGAAAACATCGACTATGACCTGAACTTTACGTTCAACAAGGCTCAGAAGCGTGAAGTGAACGTGGCTTTATCCAATACTTTTGGATTCGGCGGTCATAACGCATGTGTTATTTTCAAGAAATACGCAGAATAATACGGTCGTGTTACGTAACCAAATAGACAAAATAAGGCTCTTATTCCGTAAGGATAGAGAGTCTTATTTTTGTTTTTACAGGATACTTGGTTTTTTTCCCCGTGATATTCGGTTCTATCAGCAGGCTCTACTGCATAAATCCACCTCTGTCCGCTCCGAGAAAGGACGTCCGTTAAACAACGAGCGATTGGAATTTTTGGGTGACGCCATCTTGGACGCCATCGTAGGAGACATTGTATACAAGCACTTCGAAGGCCGCCGTGAAGGTTTTCTTACCAATACCCGTTCTAAAATCGTGCAACGGGAAACCTTGAACAAACTGGCCGTAGAAATAGGACTGGACAAACTTGTCAAGTATTCCACCCGTTCTTCGTCACACAACAGCTATATGTACGGCAACGCCTTCGAAGCATTTATCGGGGCTATCTATTTGGACCAAGGCTACGAACGTTGCAAGCAGTTCATGGAGAAAAAAATCCTCAAGAACTACATCGACCTCGACAAGATGTCACGCAAGGAAGTCAACTTCAAATCCAAACTTATCGAATGGAGCCAGAAAAACAAAATGGAGGTTTCCTTTGAGTTGATAGAACAGTTCCTCGATAGGGATTACAACCCGATGTTTCACACAGAAGTTCGCATAGAAAGCCTTTCTGCCGGCACAGGTACGGGCTATTCCAAAAAAGAGTCACAGCAAAACGCCGCACAAATGGCATTGAAAAAAATCAAGAACGACGAAGCCTTCAAAGAAGCCATTGAAACTGCCAAAATACAGAACCACGCGGCAAAGGAAAATATTGCGACAGAGGAAAACGAAACCGTCACAGAAAATACTCCCGTTGCAGAGACATCAGAGGTTCTCGAAGCTACGGATAATACAGAACCTACGGATACTGTACAAGATACAGCCAAATCACCCGAAACAAATCCCCATACGCTTACCCTGAACGACTAAATCATGGTCTTCAGTCACTAATTTGAGTTTTCCGGCTATCTCCTCCAGAGGCGCGGAAGATATTTCATTCCCTTTCAACGTTACCATACGTCCAAACTGTCCTCCTGCAATCAATTCCGTAGCATGACCACCCATACGGGTCGACAAATTGCGGTCAAAAGGCGTAGGTGAACCACCGCGCTGAATATAGCCCAAAACAGTCTCACGTGTTTCAATACCCGTTTCGTATTCAATCTCTTGTGCGATATATTCAGCTGCGCGTTTCCTGCCATCCGTCTGAATCCCCTCGGCAACCACAACAATAGAATAAGGCTTCCCCTTCTTCAGACGATTCAAAATCGTATCGCCTATATTATGGATATTATAAGAAAGCTCGGGAATTAAAATCACATCACCGCCACCGGCCATACCGGAGTACAGCGCAATCCAGCCCGCTTTATGCCCCATCACTTCTATCACCATCACCCGCTTGTGCGAACTGGCGGTAGAGTGTAACCGGTCTATGGCATCCGTAGCAATACTGACGGCAGAATCAAAGCCGAAAGAGAAATCGGTTCCCCAAATGTCATTATCAATGGTCTTAGGTACGGAAACGATATTCAATCCCATAGCAGCCAGCTTGGCAGCTGTTTTCTGCGTGCCGTTACCGCCGATACAGACTATGCAGTCCAGCCCCAGCTCCTTTACATTCTGTTCTATCAGAGCAGGTTTGTCTACATCGGATACCACCCCGTTTTTCTTGAACGGCTTTTCACGGGAAGTACCCAACATCGTACCGCCCAGATTCAATAATCCCGACAGAGACTTGTCCGTAAACGACTCCACATCTTTTGTCAACAGTCCTTGAAAACCGCTATGGATACCTACCACCTCCATTCCATAGTAATTGATGGCGGTTTTACAAACCCCGCGAATAGTTGCATTGATACCGGGGCAATCCCCACCTGAAGTCAGAATACCGATTCTCATGATGTTTTAGTTTAAATTACGGTTCTTTTCACCTATACGGACGTAAAGATAGAAAAAAAAGAGAAAAAAGATAGAGATGCCGATAAATAAGATTATTTTTGCGCACTTAAACAGATTTCAATAAGAACGATGAATATTACAAAATTTCTGAATAAAGTATACTTCACCCCCCGCTTGAAAGAAATCGAACTGTATACCGACCATGCAAGCGAACTGCAAGCAGGTGTCCTGAGACGTTTGGTACGCATGGCCGCCAATACGGAATGGGGAAAGAAATATGACTACGCTTCTATTCGTACTTATGAAGATTTCAAAAAACGCCTTCCTATACAAACTTACGAAGAAATCAAACCTTATGTAGCCCGTTTGCGTGCCGGTGAGCAGAATCTGCTATGGCCTTCGGAAATACGCTGGTTTGCCAAATCTTCGGGAACCACCAATGATAAAAGTAAATTCTTACCTGTCAGCAAAGAATCTCTGCAAGATACTCATTATCAAGGCGGGAAAGATGCCGTCGCCATCTATTTGGGAATAAATCCCGAAAGCCGCTTTTTCTCCGGAAAAGGATTGATTCTCGGCGGCAGTCACAGCCCTAACCTAAACTCCAATCATAGTCTGGTGGGCGACTTGTCCGCCATCCTGATACAGAACGTACACCCGCTGGTCAACCACATTCGCGTACCAAGTAAGGAAATCGCTCTGATGAGCGAGTTCGAACCCAAAATGGAAGCCATAGCCAACAGCACGCTTCATACCAACGTCACCAATCTTTCGGGTGTACCTTCCTGGATGCTGGTACTTATCAAACATATACTCGAGAAAACCGGAAAACAGTCTTTAGAGGAAGTATGGCCTAATCTGGAGGTATTCTTCCATGGCGGAGTAGCTTTTACTCCTTACCGGGAGCAATACAGACAGGTTATCAAAAGCTCCAAGATGCACTATATAGAAACATACAATGCGTCCGAAGGCTATTTTGGCACACAGAACGACCCGAACGATCCGGCTATGCTGCTGATGATCGATTACGGTATCTTCTATGAGTTTATTCCATTGGAAGATGTCGGTAAGGAAAATCCTCGTATCTGTTGTCTGGAAGAAGTGGAACTCAATAAAAACTACGCAATGGTTATCTCCACTTCTGCCGGGCTTTGGCGTTATATGATTGGAGATACTGTGAAGTTCACCGGTAACCACCCGTATAAATTCGTCATTACCGGACGTACTAAGCATTTCATCAACGCTTTCGGCGAAGAACTGATTGTAGACAATGCGGAAAAAGGGCTGACTAAAGCCTGCGCTGCCACGGGAGCACAAATTATAGACTATTCCGCCGCTCCTGTTTTTATGGACGAACATGCCAAATGCCGTCATCAATGGCTGATTGAGTTTGCTCAAATGCCGGACAGTCCGGAGAAATTTGCCCAAATACTGGATGACACCCTCAAAGAAGTAAACTCCGATTATGAAGCTAAACGACAGAACGACTTGGCTTTGCAGCCATTAGAGATAATTGTCGCTCGCAAAGGCCTGTTCCATGATTGGTTGGACAGTAAAGGCAAGCTTGGCGGACAACATAAGGTACCGCGCCTCAGTAACACGAGGGAACATATTGAGGAAATGTTGAAACTCAACTTCAAAGAATAATACCACCGCCCAACAGCAAGCCGGTTGCATCATAGAAAGCGGCGGCTTGCCCCGGAGCGATAGACTCCAACGGTTCCAACAACGATACTCGCAGATGTCCGTCCCCTTCCAAAGTAACCATACAACGGTTTGCTTGTTTACGATAGCGTATCTTTACGATCACTGTCTCCGCCCCTAATACCCGATGTGTGCTGATAAGGTTCCAGTCCTTAAGATACATTTCATTTTTATACAGGGAGGCAAGCGGTGCAAGTACCACCTCGTTCGTGTCCATTTTGATTTCCTTCACAAATACTGCACGATTCAGATGAAGCCCCAGTCCACGCCGCTGACCTATCGTATAGAAAGGATATCCTTCATGCCATCCTAATATTTCCCCCTTTTCATCGAGAAAATGTCCCCTGCCCGGAAGCTGTTCCGCAGGGACTTCACGTTTCAAGAAAGAACGATAGTCCAACGGACAGAAACACACTCCTATACTGTCTTTCTTAGTGGCTACACGCATAAATCCACGTCCAGCGGCATAAACACGTGCCTCCTCCTTTGTCATATCCCCCATCGGGAGTAACATTCGTTTCAGGATATCTTGCTTCAAACCCCACAAAAAGAAAGTCTGATCCTTATCTCTGTCGGCTGCCGGAGCGATATAATAGGTGTCCTCTAAAAGGAGTTTACGTACGTAATGTCCGGTAGAAATCCAATAAATTCCCTTTTCATCGGCTATTTCCGCCAAAAGCTTCCATTTCAGCTCATTATTGCAAAGGGTGCAGGGAACAGGAGTATGCCCCGCCAGGTATTCATCTATAAAATAGCGAATAATACGTTCACGGAAAAGCTTCCTCGCATCATATATAATATGCTCAATACCCAGTCTATCAGCCAGCGTACGGGCATCTTCCAGATATTCCGCTTTTCCATCCGCCTCATAAAAACGAAAGGTAACCCCCGTTACTTCATAGCCGGCCTCCTGCAATTTCATAGCAGCCACAGAACTATCCGTGCCGCCGCTCATACCCAATAATACACGTTCTTTTGAGTTCATGCTGCAAAAATAGTATTTCATCCTGAGAAAACTCTATCTTTGTCACTTTCAAAAAAATAATCAATTTCAAACCATGAGACAAGACTATCGCCTGCTCGTCCTCGACCTGGACGGCACCCTGACTAATTCGAAGAAAGAAATATCACCACGCAACCTTCGTACTCTACTGCGTCTGCAACAAAGCGGCGTACGCCTGGTGCTGGCTTCCGGCCGTCCCACCTACGGTATTGCTCCCCTGGCAGAACAGTTACAAATGAAAGAACACAACGGGTACATTCTTTCCTACAATGGCGGAGAAATCATAAACTGGAACACCGGCGAACTACTATACAAAAACCTGCTTCCCGATGAAGTGCTTCCTATCCTTTATGAAACCGCTATTGACAACCGGCAAACCATCCTCACCTACGACAATGAGTTCATCCTCACCGAAAATCCCGACGACCCATATGTCAAGAAAGAAGCATTCCTCAACAAAATGCAGGTGCGACGCGTAGATAACTTTCTGCAAGAGACGCCCCGCCCCCTTCCCAAATGCCTCATCGTAGGCGAACCGGAACAACTCATAAATACGGAAACCGAACTCAGCCTGCGTCTGCAAAGGCAAATCAGCGTATACCGTTCGGAACCTTATTTTCTCGAACTCGTGCCGTTAGGCATAGACAAAGCCCGCTCTCTCGCCGTATTACTGGAAAAAACAGGTATCACCCGCGAAGAAATGATAGCCATGGGGGACGGTTACAATGACCTCAGCATGATAAAATATGCCGGACTCGGCATAGCCATGGGAAATGCGCAGGAACCTGTCAAAGCAGCGGCGGATTACATTGCCCCAAGCAATGACGAAGATGGAGTAGCCATAGCCGTAGAACAACACTTCCTACATGCTTTTTAGAACAGATAGCCCTAATTTACAAATATTTGTTATACCTTTGCCTTTCCAAAAAGAACTAATTATCAAACGTTATGGAACAACAACTGACCATTTACAACACCTTAGATAGAAAAAAGGAGTTATTCGTGCCTCTGCATGCTCCTCACGTGGGCATGTATGTTTGTGGACCGACCGTTTACGGAGATGCCCACTTGGGGCATGCACGTCCTGCCATTACTTTCGATTTGCTTTTCCG
This sequence comes from Bacteroides clarus, assembly GCF_015555825.1. NCBI lineage: Bacteria > Pseudomonadati > Bacteroidota > Bacteroidia > Bacteroidales > Bacteroidaceae > Bacteroides > Bacteroides clarus. The sequence continues at coordinate 218,977 of NZ_JADNLF010000005.1, forward strand.
CTATCTCACACACATCGGCTATAAAGTACGTTATGTCCGCAACATCACCGATGTAGGACACTTAGAGCATGACGCAGACGATGGCGAAGATAAAATCGCGAAAAAAGCCCGTTTGGAGCAACTCGAACCCATGGAAGTGGCACAGTATTATATCAACCGTTACCACAAGGCAATGGAAGCGTTGAACGTACTTTCTCCAAGCATCGAACCGCATGCATCGGGACACATCATCGAGCAGATAGAGCTGGTAAAAGAGATATTAAAGAACGGCTACGCTTACGAAAGCGAAGGCTCCATTTACTTTGATGTAGCCAAATACAACAAAGACCATCATTACGGCAAACTGTCCGGACGTAACCTGGATGATGTACTGAATACCACCCGCGAACTGGACGGCCAGGAAGAAAAGCATAATCCCGCTGACTTTGCATTGTGGAAGCGCGCCCAACCCGAACATATCATGCGCTGGCCAAGCCCGTGGAGTGACGGTTTCCCCGGCTGGCACGCCGAATGTACCGCAATGGGTAAGAAATATCTGGGTAAGCATTTCGATATCCACGGTGGCGGCATGGACCTCGTTTTCCCGCATCACGAATGTGAAATCGCACAATCCGTAGCATCACAGGGCGATGACATGGTACACTATTGGATGCATAACAATATGATAACCATCAACGGGCAGAAAATGGGTAAAAGCCTCGGCAACTTCATCACACTGGATGAATTCTTCACCGGTTCAAACAAGACGCTGGCACAGGCTTACAGTCCGATGACTATTCGTTTCTTTATCCTTCAGGCACACTACCGCAGTACGGTAGACTTCAGCAACGAAGCCCTGCAAGCAGCGGAAAAAGGCCTGACAAGACTTATGGATGCCGTACATGGGCTGGAAAAGATTACGCCGGGCAAGGCTTCTACGGTAGACGTAAAAACATTACGCGCCAAATGCTATGAAGCTATGAACGATGATTTGAACTCTCCGATTGTAATAGCCCATCTTTTTGACGGCGCCAGAATGATAAACAACATTATTGCAGGCAATGACACCATTACAGCCGAGGACTTGCAAGAGTTGAAAGAAACTTTCCACCTCTTCTGCTTCGACATATTGGGACTGAAAGAAGAGAACAACTCCAACGAAGAACGCGAAGCCGCCTTCGGTAAAGTAGTGGATATGCTGCTGGAAGAGCGCATAAAAGCCAAAGCCAACAAGGATTGGGCTACATCCGACAAAATCCGCGATGAACTGACCGCATTAGGTTTTGCCATCAAAGACACCAAAGACGGATGTGAATGGAAGCTGAACAAATAAAAATCTAAAAGACGAATCCGAAGCCGGCGTACCAGCCGAGCTTCTTCGTCTGATTAGACCAATTCAACTCTATTTCCAACGGTCCCAAAAAACTATTATACATATAGCCGATGCCCGTTCCTACCAAGTCGTAAGAGTGGGAATCCTCAAATAACTCATGCAACTTATCAGAGCTGCGTCCGTAGTTTCCCGTCACCGATACATACTGATTCTTAAATATCCGCTGACGAAGCTTCAAACCGGCAACAATCAATGAACCGGAAGCCAACTCCGCACGGTTAATCCCTACAAAAGGTATTTGTTGGGGCATATAACGTCCGGCAATATTTCCACCCAACATATTAGTAACAGCAAAAGAATAGTTATCACCTCCGGTAAGAATACGCCCGTCAATAGACGGAATAATCGTAAAATTCTTTAACGGAGTGAAACACCCTTGCCAATGCGCCGAGAAGGCCGAAATAGGGCTGTTATCTTCGTATTGAAACAGATTATCCGTATACAGATGATACATTACGGACCATGACAAACCTTTGGTGGGTACGCTTCTCCCATTCAGATTATTATACAACAGCCCGGCAAAATAGGAAAACAGCGACTTATTTCCAAACATAAGTGCATCCACCGGCTCCAACGACAGCAAATCATGGTAGTTGTAGTGCTCGAAATTAAGACCTGCACTCACTTGAATCTTATTCCAATCCTTTGCGACTCCGGCGGTAAGCTGCTGATGGGTAAAAGTCAAATCAAGTGTACGCTTTCCCTCATTATAAATATTAATATCCTTGTAATCAAACCGGTAATTAATTCCCGTCTGCCAGCCTTTACTCCACTGATAATTATAACCGATTCTTGCCATCGTCCGTTTTCCTAAACGGGCGGTAAGGCTCACTTGCGATTCTTTTTGTTTTCCCAGATAAATATCCGTATTCGCCTGCAAGGCTGCCAGCTCTTCCGTATCAAAACGGATACCGACATTCAGCTTGTTTTCCCGTATGGCAGGAGCGGCTATCTGTGGATCAACGGGAATAGTCTTGCTCTTTTCCGCGTCAGGGATAGGAAAAGGTCCCGGGCGACGGGGCTGATAATCTTCTCTTAGCCCCATCTTCTTTTTTAATGTAAGCAGTTTATCCCAATCGGCCATAGCCGCCTGTTCTCCACGCACTATCAAGGTATCAATCGCTTCTTTGGTGAAACTTGCCGCAGAATAGCCCGATACATCCACTTTAATATGTAAATCGGTCTTGCGAAGATTCTCTTGATATTTTTTCTCTCCCTGCAGATTAATGATTTGCCCGAATATATCTTTCACCGATTTCAGTTGCCCGGCATCCAGCAAAGGACTTTGTACATCCACTCCGATAATAATATCAGCCCCCATCTGCAAGGCCACATCTACCGGATAATTATTCACCATACCTCCATCTACCAAGACCCTGCCATTCAGATTGACAGGTGCAAATACCCCGGGTATCGACATACTGGAGCGCATGGCCGTAGCCAACACACCTCTGTGAAACACAACCTCGCTCCCATCCACCAGATTTTCGGAGACACATGCGAACGGAATAGGCAGCCGGCTAAAGTTTACAGAATCCTGATAACCCTCTGTCAATACCGAAAACAACTGTGCAATATTCTTCCCCTTAATAATTCCCGCATCCGAAATGTCCGCCGACTTCAACGTAAAAGGAATAGACAGCACATAACGCTCCGACCGCAAACGATCGTCGAGCAATACATCTTTAGGATTGGGAGCGTCCGACAAAACGAACTTCCAATTCTGCGCATTCACCATACTGTCCAGTTGCTCCGGAGTATACCCTATGGCATATAAGCCTCCAACAATAGCCCCCATACTGGTGCCCACCACATAATCTATCGGAATACCCGCTTTCTCTATCACTTTCAAGGCACCGATATGAGCCGTACCCTTCGCTCCGCCTCCGCTCAGCACAACGGCAACTTTCGGACGCTCTTGCGCCATAAGCAATAACGGAAGCAACAGCAAACAGCCCAATAACCTATATTTCATCTTCGTATGGATTTACATGAGTAAGAGAAAATAAAACAACTTATTCTTCCGATAGTTCACTGCCGGTAAAAGGAGTTACCGCCGGTTCACACAAAAAAAGAAAGGTCCTTCTTCACAGAAAAACCTTTCTTCCCTACAAAAGGATGTATAACAAAATACTTTGCAACAACCTTTCACAACAGTTATTTCTATTTATCGTATGGTATTATGTCAGATAAGATGCGCTCTCTATACCAGGGATCATCAATCTCTTTCAAGACTTTCCCCATTTCCGCACACAACTCGTTTACTACTTCTTTATTCTCCTCTAACGGAAGATTATTCATTTGATAGGGGTCTTTCTCGTCATCGAACAACAAACTCTTTACAAGCTTGCGATTATCACGGTCTATATAAAGCGCCAGTGTGTAACGGGCCGATTTAAAGCCGCGCGATGAAGGGAAATAAGAACGAACTTTACCGTCCGCATCTTTCTTTCCGTCCAGGTTCTGAATATAGAGAGCGCCCGTAGGACGTACAATATCAGCTTTTTCATTGAAAAACAGCGGAGCATAGTTACGTCCCTGCACATCCGTAGGAATGGAATCGGACAGACCTGCCAATCCCAATAAAGTAGGCATGATATCCGGAGAGGAAAGCATCAAGTCATCCAAACGGGGCTTAATCTTATCAGGGAAACGAACGATGAACGGTACGTTCATGGACTCGGAGAACGGGGAATTCTTCGGGTCATCCGTATGCTGGCTACACATTGTCTCGCCGTGATCGGAAGAAAAGACTACAATTGTATTTTTGTCCAGTCCCAATTCCTTCAAAGCATCGAGTATCTGTCCGAAAGCGCGGTCTACACCCGTAACTGAAGCAAAATAATAACGTGCGCTTTCCGCTTTCTTCATTGTAGGGTCAGCATTAGGACGAATCAATAAGCTATCCAATGGCCGGTCCTTATATAAATTGAAGTCCTGCTCCATGCAGTCGTCCAATGAGCGATAAGGGCTATGCGGCGGATTCATACCTACCATTATAAAGAACGGTTTCTTCGGGTCGCGTACATTTCCCTCATTCTTCAGATAAGAAACAACCTTACCCGACTCATGCAGCGGAGACCATTCACGCGGATCATGCCGTTTACCGTCTGTGTCCCAATAATGCGGATTCTTATGCTCATCGAATGTTCCGTAAGCGTACCAATAGTTAAATCCATGACGACGGTCCTTCGGTGTATAAGCGTCCCATGCGGGTACACGGTCTTCTACGTATTTTCCCGGACGCTGGGGGTCATTGGGAGTCGGGAAGTCAGCATGCAGTTTACCGAAATAGGCACAGTCATATCCCGCATTACTGAATACATCGCTTACACAGTCTACATCCTCGCGCAATGAGCTGATAGGACGGTCCGAATTACAGTTCAAAGGGATACCGCTCTTGTTAGGATACATTCCCGTCAGCAATGAACCCCGATGAGGGCTACTCAACGGACAGTTGCTCATGGCAGAAGTCAGTACCAAAGACTCTCTCGCAAAATCATTCAGACGAGGGGTATGCACCGGGTCATTCCGGAAGTTCACTTTCTCCCGAAAACCTTCCTGTCCCCAAAATTCCATCGCCTGATTACGGTACTGGTCAGGAAAGACATAAATAACGTTCGGTTGTCGGGCCTGTTCCGCCTGCGGAGCTTTACAACCCTGCAAGGCGAACAAGCCTAAACCACCTAACAATATATTCAATTGATTTCTCATTTCTCCAAATCTCTTTTACGCATCAAAGCTTCCAAGAAATAATAATCGGCATAGTTCAGAGGAACATCTATTTCCGCGCCGTGAGGAATACTGCCTACCGAATGCATCAGGATAAAGTTGCCGTTAGTTCCTACCTCCGCACGATAGGCCGGAGAAGCGAGACTTTCCATAATTCGGTCTGCTGTTTCCTTATAACCCTTGTTAGGAATATACGTACTCAATTCGTAAAGCGCAGAAGCCGTACATGCTGCGGCAGAAGCATCACGAGGCTCGTTCGGAATGTTGGGAGCATCGTAATCCCAATAAGGAACCAAATCCTCCGGAAGATTCTTGTTATTGAAGATAAAGTTATAAACTTTTTCAGCGTGATCCAAATATTTGGAATCGTGAGTGTAACGATAGCACATTGTATAACCGTATAAAGCCCATGCCTGTCCGCGAGCCCAAGACGATTCATCAGCATAGCCTTGCGCCGTCTGTTTCTTGCGAACCTCACCGGTTGCGGGATCATAATCTACTACGTGATAGCAACTGTTGTCGGCCCTGAAATGGTTAGCCATGGTAGTATCGGCATGTTTCACGGCTATATTATAGAAAGTAGAGTCACCCGACAGCTTGGTAGCTTCGAACAACAACTCCAAGTTCATCATATTGTCGATGATTACCGGACATTTCCAACCGCGTTCTGCCTGCCAGCCTTTGTCGGCATCCCAAGATTGAATAACGCCTGCACCCGGACGGAAGCGGGTAGACAATGATTTGGCAGTCTGAATAATTACAGGTTTGTATTCCTCTTTATTGGCAAAACGGTATCCGTTCAGATAACTGGAACCGATCATAAAGCCTACATCATGATGCCAGGTCAGATATTGTACGGAATCCAAGGCTTCCGTATACTTTTCCGCCAGCGGCAACCACTTGTCGTCACCGGTCAACTCGTATGTATACCAAATATTACCGGGAAAGAAGCCGGAGCACCAGTCATCAATGGGAACATAATGAATGCTGCCATCCTTATTAATGGTACGCGGATTAAGAATTTTACCTGATTTCTCGATAATGTCCGTCTGAAGCATTTCCTGTGCCACTGCATTATCAATATTCTCCTGGATGAAGTCATTTGCAGGCTGCTTTTGTCCTGTACAACCTGCCAAAACAAGAAGGGAAATACCCAATGTAGTAAGAGCTGTTTTCATAATAAAGGATTTATTTATTAATTGTTGTCGTTTTTTCGATGGCAAATGTAGCGCGGTTATACGGAAATGACCCACCTAAATCATCCAATTAAAAGCTAAAATTGTTACATTTGCATCGGAAAGCATCTGTTTTTCTTTATGCTGTCCGTGAATCATTGAATCACTAACCATTAAATCCCTAAATTCCATGACTCCACAAGAGTTTTTCAAAAAAGATCTTTTTGCCGGTAAAACCGGTGTAGAACTGATAGAAATAAAAGAAGGATATAGCAAAGCGCGTCTGGTAATTACGGAAGAACATCTCAATGCCGGACACCGCACCCAAGGCGGAGCGCTCTTTACGTTAGCCGACCTCGCTTTGGCCGCAGCCGCCAACTCTCACGGCGTACTGTCCTTTTCACTGTCTTCCAATATCACTTTCCTGCGCGGCAGCGGTGTAGGCGACACATTGTACGCCGAAGCCCGTGAACGATACGTCGGACGCACTACCGGATATTATCAGATTGACGTTACCAACCAGAAAGGAGAACTGATAGCCACATTCGAGTCCAGCGTTTTCAGAAAGGGGGACGCATTGCCCTTTACTTTGTAACCACGGAAGTCATCGGATAACGATTGCCTCTTACACTTTTGAGAAACGCTTTTGCCGAACCGAAGTTCAAATACATATCCAAGCGTATGGGAAGGTGGTTTTTATCGTCTGAAACGAAGAAAGTAATCACTTCCTTCTCTTTTCCCTTTTTGTATTCCACAAAAGAAAATACAAGACAACGGTAGATTGTATCGTTGTTTGCCTCTATTTCTTCCTTTCCGCGGTAAATCAGAGTCTGTTCTTCCACCCTGCGTCCCGTTGCCATAGGGAAAAGTATCTTCTCGCCTATCTTATAGTCTTTGGGATCGTAAGAGCGGGCTTGCGCCAGAATACTCAGCATATCAAAAATACAACGGCTGTCACTGTATTCCATTTCCTGCGGTTCACGCACAGGATTATGCCAGGTACGTCTCTGCTTCACGGTAGACGCACCGTCATTATACGAGAACCACGCCTCGTCTACCGTATAGCGTTTTCCCTCCTCGGCTGCCTTACGAAAATAGAGCGGTTCGAGTTTATCGCTGACATAGCAGGTCAGCGTATCACGCATCTTAAAGAAGAAATCCGTTTTCTTACTGCCCACAGAAAGAAGATTGAAACGATAGGCAGGACGGGAACGGTAAGTGGTAGCATTCGTTGTCAGACTCGCCAGCCCTACTTTCTTCCAGATAAATTTCCAGTTGAAATACAAATCATACATTACATGTTCCCCCGATTGGAACGCCTCATTCTTAGCCACACATTGAGCCTTCACAGGCATCATGCCGCCCAGACACAGAAGTCCCGCCAGCAAGAGCAATCCCGCGATTCGTTGCTTTTTAGTAACTATATCCCCTACCGCTGTTGCGATTGCTGTTGTTACGGTTGTTCCGGCTATTTTTCTTTTTCTTGTCTTCATCTGGTTTTTGTTTTTTCAGTTCATCCGGCTTTTGCTTATCCAACGGCTTTTCTTTCACGTTCCAATCCTGAATCAAATCAAAGTTGGCCTTAAATTCCAGTACTTGCGGATAATAATAAACCATTTCAGGCTGGCGTTTGGTGGCATAATCACCTGTATCCCATACGCCATTCCCATTTGTATCGTTAATGAGCCGGGCCCCATATTTACCCGGATTCAAATAATAAAAGTCGGCTTTTCCTTCCACGACCGGCACAGTTCGTACCACCTTGTCTTGGGCATCCAGCAGTTCTACGAATGCCAAAGAATCGGCTCCGGTAATATTGAAGAATATCTGCCCGTACTCTTCCAGTTTTTTCACCGTGAACTCTTTCTTCACTTTATCGGTAAACAAGCCATATAATCCGTGAAAAGCGGTCGAGTCTACTTCAAAGGCGTAACTTTCACCCGGTTTCCAGTCCGCATACAGGTTGTAGCGTTTCAAATCCAGCGAATCCCGCATGAAATCAAACGGCACATCCTGCCATAACGTATCCACCTTCTGCCTTACATGCAAGGCGGTGTCACTAAAGCCGGCTATCGGTTCCGTAAAGCTCAATGTGATATAATCGTACACATCCATTGCCGAAGGCGCATATACATCCATTGCCAGGAACGGGGTCGGTTCCGGTTCTTCCTCACCCTTTTTCCTTCTTTTCTTCTTCTCTTTCTCGGCCTTTTCCTTCTCTTCCTGTTTCTTATCCTGCAGTTTCTTCCAACTTACCTTCGATACCATTCTCAAAGTATCTGTCCGGGGAACCAGCTGATTCAAAGTATCCGTGTACAAATAAGTCAGGCTCATCCGCAACGTATCTTGCTGATAAAGCAAAGAATCCTTTATCCAATAGTGAATCGTATCATTCCGTCCGGTGGTCTGCTCAATGACAAAAGCATCCTTTTCATCGAAATTCAGCCCTTTCATCAGAGGCAGGCTATCGGCCGGAGCCGTAAAATAGAAAGAGAACTTCTCCGGAGTCAGGCGTTCTGTTTTCATAAGGCGCTGCGAGAAAGTCTTTTCTTTGAAGCTGCGCAACAACACATCATCCGGCAAGAAATGAGTATATCTTCTCTCTACAATCGTGTCTATGGTCAAAGAGTCTCTCCAGAGAGTATCCTGGCGCGTACGTTCTTCCATGGAAGGGATAATGATGGAATCATTAAAAGCTATGGTTTCCGTAGGCTGGGAGAACTTGAAATTCTGGTCGGCATCCATTAAAGCATAAATACGGTATTTACCCGGAGCAACTCCACGGATAGAAAATCTTCCGCGGCTATCCGTACGACCTACACGATCGAAAGGCAACGTCGTGAAAGCCGAATCGGCCAGATTGGCATGCAAGCCGACCAGCACACCTTTTACCGGTTCCAGATTCGACGCGTCAAGCAACGTGCCGGCAATAGCCATCGAATCGAGCTCCGCACCGGTAGAAAACGTATAAGTAAAGCTCTCCATCGGATTTCCTTCATTATTATCCTGGATAGCATCGGCAAAGTCGATAGTATATGTGGTATTAGCCTTCAGCGTATCTTGCAGGTTGACCACTACCCTCTTGCCGTTCGCCTTTATTTCCGGCTGCTGCACCTGAGGCGGTGAAATAACAACTTTCTCATTCGCTTTCTCCAACTTGATAAACTCGTCAAACTCAATGGATATTTTACTTTTCTTATTATGGAGAGCGCCCGGCAATGGAGAACTCGTGACAAAACGAGGCGGCTCTTCGTCAATCGAGCCACCTTCCAGGCGGCCCACACTGGCACAAGAATATAAAACAGCCGCACTTATGACTGCCCCCAGCAACCGGCGTACAAACGGTTTCATTGTATTATGATGCTTGTAATCTAACATGATGCAAAAATAAAGGTTATCCTGCAATTAGCAGTATGCTTTACAGTATTTTAATCAAAAAACAAGTATTTCTCCCGAGTATATATAAAACATAGTTAAAAAACAGGGATATTCACACCCTATATACAGAGAAAAGAATAATTTTGCGACCGAAAACTAAACAAGAGTATTCAGTTTTCACCGCTATCCTTTTTCTTCTATGATTTACACACAAAAGCTTCAGATTAACTAGAACAAAATTATACAGAGAATAAAAGAGTATGAAGAGTAGATTAGTATTATTGGCATGTTGCCTGGCACTGCTCAGCAGTTGTGGACAAGGTGACAAAAGCACGGGCAAAGCACCCGAATTTGCAGTGATTGCAGTAGAAACTACCACTGCTAACTTGACAAACAGTTATCCGGCTACTATTAAAGGTAAACAAGACGTGGAAATTCGCCCGATGGTGAGTGGTTTTATCACTAAATTGCATGTGGACGAAGGTTCCGTCGTTCGTAAAGGACAAGTATTGTTCAGTATCGACCCTGTGCAGTACCAAGCTGCTGTAAACTCTGCCAAAGCCGCGGTTGAAACCGCAAAAGCCGCTGTAAACACACAAGAACTTACAGTAAACAACAAGCGTACGCTGAATCAAAAGAATATCATCAGCGATTACGACTTGCAAATGGCCGAAAACCAATTAGCACAAACCAAAGCGCAACTGGCGCAGGCAGAAGCACAACTGGTTAATGCCAAGAACAACCTGTCATATACCAGCGTAACAAGTCCCAGTGACGGTATCGTAGGTACTATCCCCTACCGTGTAGGTAGCTTGGTAAGCCCCTCCATGGCCACTCCGCTGACTACGGTTGCCGATATCTCCGAAATGTTCGCTTACTTCTCTATGACCGAAAGACAACTCCTATCGCTGATACGCGAGGGTGGCAGCATCAAGGAAATCCTGGCAAAAATGCCTCAGGTACAGTTGCAGCTGATTGACGGAACCATGTATGCCGACAGCGGACGCGTAGAAACCATCAGCGGTGTTATCGACCAAACCACAGGAGCGGTGAACATGCGCGCCCTTTTCCCAAACAAGCACAACATTCTGCGTAGCGGAGGTACGGGAAACGTGGTATTCCCCAACCCGATGGAGAACGTGATTATGATTCCTCAATCGGCTACCACGGAGATACAGGACAAGAAGTTCGTATTCGTCGCACAGCCGGACAATACGCTGAAAAATACCGAAATTCAGGTATTCAGCCTGAATGACGGCAAGTACTTCTATGTTACCGGCGGTTTAAAAGCGGGTGATAAAATCGTGATAGAAGGTGTACAGAACCTCAAAGACGGACAAAGCATCACTCCTATCACTCCCGAAGAGAAAGAGGCCGAATATCAGAAAGCCCTCAAAGACCAGAAAGAAGGTAATATCCAAACTGCGTTCAATTAACGTTTAACGCCCCTAATCACTAAATAACATGAAATTAGATAGATTTATTAATCGTCCGGTGCTATCTACGGTAATCTCTATCCTGATAGTAATCCTGGGAGTTATCGGTTTGGCGACACTGCCTATCACCCAATATCCGGACATTGCACCTCCAACGGTATCGGTACGCGCTACCTATACCGGTGCCAACGCCCAAACGGTGTTGAATTCTGTCATTGCGCCGTTGGAAGACCAAATCAACGGTGTGGAGAACATGATGTACATGACCTCCAATGCTTCCAATAACGGTTCCGCCGATATTTCCATTTATTTCAAGCAGGGTACCGACCCGGATATGGCAGCCGTTAACGTACAGAACCGTGTCTCTATGGCTCAGGGTCTGCTGCCGGCCGAAGTAACCAAAGTCGGTGTAACCACGCAAAAGCGCCAGACCTCAATGTTGATGGTATTCTCCATCTACGATGAGAAAGACCAATACGACATCGAATTCCTTGAAAACTACGCCAACATCAACCTTATTCCGGAAGTAAAACGCGTAAACGGTGTAGGTGACGCTACGGTGCTCGGTCAGGACTACTCCATGCGTATCTGGCTGAAACCGGATGTAATGGCACAGTACAAGTTGATACCTAATGACATAGCCGGTGCATTGGCCGAGCAGAACATTGAAGCCGCTCCCGGTCAGTTCGGTGAACGCGGAAACCAGAGCTTCCAATACACAATCCGTTATAAAGGCCGTCTCCAACAACCGGAGGAATTTGAGAACATCGTTATCAAAGCCCTTGAAAACGGTGAAGTACTTCGTATGAAAGACATCGCCGACATCGAACTCGGACGTCTGTCATACAACTTCAACAATAAGGTAAACGGGCACAAGGCTGTATCTTGTATCGTATACCAGATGGCCGGAACCAATGCCACACAGACCATCAGTGACTTGGAAAAAGTACTTGACGAGGCTTCCGAAACGTTGCCTTCCGGTTTGAAAATCAATATCGCGCAAAGCGCCAATGACTTCTTGTTCGCTTCTATCCACGAAGTTATCAAGACCTTAATCGAGGCGTTTATCCTTGTGTTCATCGTAGTATACATCTTCTTGCAGGATATGCGTTCTACGTTGATTCCCGCCATCGCCATTCCGGTAGCGTTGATCGCGACGTTCTTCGTGCTGAAACTGATCGGATTCAGTATCAACCTGCTGACCCTCTCGGCCATGGTACTTGCCATCGCGATTGTGGTGGACGATGCCATAGTCGTCGTCGAGGGTGTCCATGCCAAGCTCGACCAGGGATATAAATCGGCAAGGACGGCATCTATCGACGCCATGAGTGAATTGGGCGGCGCCATCATCTCCATTACGTTAGTGATGATGTCTGTGTTCGTGCCGGTAAGCTTCATGGGCGGTACCGCAGGTACGTTCTATCGCCAATTCGGTCTGACAATGGCCATCGCCATCGGTTTCTCCGCACTGAACGCCTTGACGTTGAGTCCGGCTTTGTGCGCCATCTTCCTGAAACCGCATAACAGTGATGCCGGCATAAAAGAGCGGATAGGCGTTGCCACGAAAGAGGCCCGTAAAATCATGGTGGCCCGCTATGCCGATTCCATCGGTAAAATGATGCGACCCGGTCTGACACTGCTCTTTACCGCAATTGCCATTTTAGGTATGATTTTCGGTTTGTTCAGCTTCGAGAATCATCCCGTACTTTGCCTGGTTATGATTGTAATCAGCGTATTGGCACTGGCCGGTATGACGACAGACAAGTTCAAACACTCTTTCAATGCATCTTACGACTCCATTCTGGGTAAATATAAGAAACAGGTACTTCGCTTCATCCAGAAGAAATGGCTGTCCGGCGGCATCGTCGCAGGTTCCATTGTACTGTTGATAGTCTTTATGAACATCACGCCCACAGGTATGGTGCCCAATGAAGACACCGGTACCATCATGGGTGTAGTGACACTTCCTCCGGGTACTTCGCAAGAACGTGCCATGGAAATATTAGACCGCGTAGACAGCCTTGTGGCGGCCGACCCTGCGGTAGAATCGCGTACGGTGATTTCCGGTTTCAGTTTTATCGGCGGTCAGGGACCTTCTTACGGTTCGCTCATTATCAAGCTGAAGAACTGGGAAGAACGTTCCACGATGCAGAATTCAACGGTGGTTTACGCCACGCTTTTCATGCGTGCGCAAAAAATCATCAAGGAAGCGCAGGTATTGTTCTTTGCTCCGCCTATGATTCCGGGTTACTCCGCATCCAGCGATATCGAATTGAACATGCAGGATAAAACCGGCGGTGACCTCAGTCACTTCTTCGATGTGGTGAACAACTATACCGCCGCTTTGGAAGCACGTCCGGAAATCAACTCCGCAAAGACCAGTTTCAACCCCAACTTCCCGCAGTATATGCTGGATATCGATGCGGCCGCCTGTAAGAAAGCAGGTCTCAGCCCGAGTGACATCCTCAGTACCATGCAGGGATATTTCGGCGGTCTGTATGCTTCCAACTTCAACAGCTTCGGTAAGATGTACCGTGTCATGATTCAAGCCGAACCGGACGCAACCAAGAACCTGGAATCGCTCTCCAGCATCAAGGTGCGCAACGGCAACGAGATGGCTCCCATCACTCAGTTCGTATCTATCAAGAAGGTATACGGCCCGGATATCATCAGCCGTTTCAACCTTTACACATCCATGAAGGTGATGGTAGCTCCCGCCAGCGGTTACACATCCGGTCAGGCATTGGCTGCCATCGCGGAGGTTGCCAAAGAAAATCTGCCGACAGGTTTTGCTTACGAGCTCGGCGGTATGGCGCGTGAAGAGGCTGAAACCAGCGGCAGCACCACAGGCTTGATTTTCATACTCTGCTTCGTATTCGTCTACCTGTTGTTGAGCGCGCAATATGAAAGTTACATCCTTCCGCTCTCCGTACTGCTCTCCGTGCCGTTCGGTTTGCTGGGTAGCTTCCTGTTTGTCAGCGGTATAGGTTCCTTAGGCAACATACCTGCACTGAAAATGATTCTGGGTACCATGTCCAATGACATCTACATGCAGATTGCCCTTATCATGTTGATGGGTCTGTTGGCCAAGAACGCCATTCTGATTGTAGAGTTTGCCCTCGACCGCCGCAGGATGGGTATGAGTATCACATGGGCTGCCGTACTGGGTGCCGCCGCCCGTTTGCGTCCTATCCTGATGACATCTCTGGCTATGATTGTCGGTTTGCTTCCGCTGATGTTTGCTTCCGGCGCAGGCGCCAACGGTAACCGTACATTGGGAACTTCGGCCATCGGCGGTATGTTAATCGGTATGATATTGCAGATATTCATCGTACCCGCTCTGTTCGTTGCCTTCCAATACCTGCAAGAAAAGGTGAAACCGATGGAATGGGAAGATGTGGATAACTCGGATGCAGAACCTGAGATTGAACAATACACTAAATAAATGCAGAATGAAGAATGATGAATGAAGAATTTTGGCTGCGACAAGCACGCTGCAAGGTAATTCTTCATTCTTCATTCATCATTCTTCATTAAAAAAAACGATTATGAAGAAAGAAATAATAACTCTGATGTGCGCAACTGCTTTATTGAGCAGCTGCCATATCTACAAATCATACGACAGACCCGAAGATATTACTGTGGAAGGTCTGTATCGCGACACCGTCGCCGGTGGCGATACGCTTGCCGCAGATACCGCCAATTTCGGTAATCTACCCTGGAAGGAAGTGTTTACAGACGCCCGGTTGCAGGCGCTTATCGAACAGGCGTTAATCAACAATCCCGACTTGCGCAGTGCGGCACTGACCGTAAAACAGGCTCAGGCTGCATTGATGTCCGCACGTTTGGCTTATGCTCCGATGCTGTCTCTCTCTCCGCAAGGAACGGTCAGCAGCTGGGATAAGGGTAAGGCTACGCAAACCTATTCGCTTCCGGTTACTGCAAGCTGGCAGATAGACCTGTTCGGCCAGTTATTGAATCCCAAGCGCAAGGCGCAGGTTTCCCTGAAACAGACGCAGTTCTATGAGCAAGCCGTACAGACGCAGGTGATTGCCAACGTAGCCAACATGTACTATACATTGCTGATGCTCGACCGTCAGCTGCAAATCAGCGAAGCGACTTGTGACATTCTGAAACGTAACCTCGAGACCGTAGAAGCAATGAAAGAGGCCGCTATGGCAAACAGCGCGGCCGTAGAGCAAAGCCGTACCGCCTATGCGCAAGTACTGGCTTCCCTGCCCGATATACGCCAAAGCATTCGCGAAACGGAGAACGCACTATGCCTGATGCTGAACCAACCGGCGCAAAGCATTGCACGCGGCGCATTGGAGGAACAACAACTGCCGTCTGAATTTTCCACAGGCATTCCCTTGCAACTGTTGTCCAACCGCCCTGATGTGAAGGCCGCCGAAATGTCGTTGGCCGCAAGCTATTACGACACCAACAGCGCACGCGCCGCATTCTATCCGCAGATTACTTTAAGCGGTTCCGCCGGCTGGACCAACAGTGCCGGTTCCGCCATCGTCAATCCGGGCAAGCTGCTGGCATCCGCCATCGGTTCGCTGACGCAGCCTTTATTCTACCGCGGCGCCAACATCGCCCGTCTGAAACAGGCCAAAGCACAGGAAGAACAAGCTAAAATCCAATTCCAAACCACACTGCTCCAAGCCGGAAATGAGGTAAGCAACGCCTTGTATCAATACCAGATGACTTCGGATAAAGCGGTTTCACGCGAAATTCAAGTGAATTCTGCCCGTAAAGCTGCGGAAGATACAAAAGAATTGTTTAACTTAGGCACGTCAACCTATTTGGAAGTCCTGTCCGCCGAGCAGTCCTACCTCAGCGCGCAGCTTTCGGAAGTGGCCGACACCTTCGACCGCATGCAGTCTGTAATCAGCCTGTATCAAGCGTTGGGCGGTGGGAGAGAATAATATCAGTTATGAGTTATGGGTTATAAGTTATTCTTGACGGCTCATCTCCCATAACTCATAGCTAATAACTCATAACTTATAACTCATAACTAATTACTTATGATTAGTCCATTAGCATCTGTAGATTCTGCCGCAAAAATCGGTAAGAATGTAACCATTCAGCCTTTCGCTTACATCGAAGGAGATGTGGAAATCGGTGATGACTGCGTGATTATGTCAAATGCAAGTATCCTCAAGGGTACTCGCTTAGGTAAAGGAAATAAGGTACATCATGGCGCCGTACTGGGTAGTGAACCGCAAGATTTTCATTACACAGGCGAAGCAAGCCGGTTGATTATCGGTGACAACAACGACATTCGTGAAAATGTGGTTATCAGCCGTGCCACGCACGAAAGCGGATGTACGCGCATTGGCGATAATAACTATCTAATGGACGGTGTTCACCTCTGCCACGACGTGCAAATAGGCAATCACTGCGTACTGGGAATTAAGAGCACGGTGGCAGGCGACTGCCGCATAGACGACTGTACAATCCTGAGCAGTAACGTTATCCTGCATCAGAATTGCCACATCGGCAGTTGGGTATTGATTCAGGCAGGTTGCCGCATCTCGAAAGACGTACCGCCTTATGTTATTATGAACGGTAATCCGGCAGAATATCACGGTATCAATGCGGTGGTACTCCAACACAAGCATCAGGTTACCGAGCGTATCCTGCGTCATATCGTAAATGCGTACCGCCTGGTGTATCAGGGAAACTTCAGCATACAGGACGCTTTGCAGAAAATCGAAGATCAGGTTCCGATGAGCGACGAAATACATAACATCATCAACTTTATCCGCGACTCGAAAGGTATTGTAAAGTAGCCTCCGGTACATAAGGAAAGAACATACAGAGTGTAGCGAACGCCGTTCCCCGGCGAATTCGCTACACTCTTTTTTTATTGGGATGCGACCGGGTAAAAGTATATTTCCCCATATCGCAAAGTACTTATGGCTGCTACGCAATCTTAGAATAAAAGTTTCATTTATAAAAACCAAAGCTTTATTCTTATAAACCAAAGTCTAATTTATAAGAATAAAAGCTTTGTTTTAAGATTGCATGGCATCGGAACGGACTTTCCATCCCGGTACGGCAAGTTCTTAACAGGGAAAGTGGCGATTGCCACCTTATACTTTATTCAAAGCGTAACGCTCCAAAAAATTCCGGACAGTGGAAGTTCGGTTTTTCCAAATCAATGGGATTCCATGACAGAAAATGGGGAGTTTGCAACTTATCACCGCATTTATAGAAATTGGCACGGATAGTCTTACCGTCCAATGAGGTAATGTTATGCATAAAGAAAGCGGAATAAGGTATTACCAAGGCCACCTCCCAGCTGCATTCTCCTACCCGTTCCTCAAAATCCTCACGCCCCAAGGAAGACCAACGTTGCACTTTATCAAGAATTTCCTGCGACGCATGCCGGCGATCGGAGCGTCCGGCTCCCGCGCCGACAAGCAGCCGCCCCGCACAGTTACATTCCATATTGTAATATACTCCGTCTCCGGCAGGAATGGAGAAGAACTCCACACAGGCATCTTCCCAAACCGGTCCGTTGTCTTTGCCCGCGACCGCGCGTACGCTGGCCTCTTTCACTTTATAGTGAATCAGGATAGCATTGTCCGTATGGGCAATACGGAATTTAACGTCCGGGCAATATGGATATGCCGCCCAGTTCACCGTACTAATCGGCTGAAAAGCCACTTTTTCTTCATCCAACAGAGCAGGCACCGCTTCTACCGGTATATTTGCCATACTCACTTTCTTGACATCCAGTTCTTTCATTGTCTTATTTTTGGGAGTTAACGCGAATAAGGGCAAGACACAGCAGCCCATCATCGCCGCCATTATATACCTCTTTAAATGCATGAAGCTATGAATTTCTGCATTTCCGGAGTATGTTCCTCTACGCTTTGAAGCAGTTTGAATTGCGCCTTCGTGCGTACCAGGTTATGTTCCGGATATTGAATCTTATAATATGTATCGCCGTTGATATAATCGGCAAGGAAGCGTACGCACTGCATATAGGGGAACAGAGCGGCAGCATAGGGCAAGTTCTCTATCTCTATCGGCAGCAGGAAAGATTTGGCCGACTCCAGATAACCTTTTGTGAACGCCTTGAATATTTCCATATCGAAGTTCACATTCGCGAGGTCTTTATCATCTTCCAGTCCTGTATTGGCTCCCGAACGCAGGAAATCGCCAAAATCAGAAAAGACAAAGCTGGGCATTACGGTATCGAGGTCGATGACGCAAAGGACATTGCCGTTTTCATCAAACATCATATTATTGACTTTCGTATCGCAATGGCAAACGCGTTTGGGCAGCTTGCCTTCGCGATGCAGGCGTTCCGCCTTGCACATTTCATCGGCACGACGCTCTATCTCATCCAGAAAATACCGTACTTCCTTTACACGTCCGGCAGCGTCGGCCGCCACGGCATCGCGAAGTTGTTTCAGGCGGAATTCCATATTATGGAAATCGGGAATCGTCTCGCCCAGCTCATCGGGAATATCGGCAAGCATGGCCTGGAAATTGCCGAAAGCTACACCTGCATAATACGAATATTCGGGGTCGACCGTTTCGTATGTCCTGGCATTGGGAATAAACGCCATGACACGCCAATAATTCTCTCCGTCATGCCAATAAGTTTTTCCGGTATCGGCGGGAAGGAAACGCAACACTTTACGTTCAATGTCCTTCTCGCCTTTCTCTTCCAGTTTCTTACGGATATGAGTGGTTACGGCATCGATATTGGCCTGCAACATTTCCACATTTTGGAAGATGGCATGATTGATACGCTGCAATACGTAATCGGGGGTATCGGTTCCGAGCGTGCTTACTTTATAGGTGTCATTAATAAGGCCAGCCCCTAAAGGCTTGATTTCTTGAACTGTACCCTGCAATTGAAAATGAGATACGATAGATAAAAGGTCTTTCATGATAATAAATAGATTAATTTATGATACAAATATACGTTCTTTGCCACATATAATAAGTTTATTATTGTTCGATGAACATCCAAAAATATACATTTAAGCAGACATAACCGCAAAATCCAAATAATAAATGAGAATCTTTGTATAAAATATTCTTATATTTGTGACTGAAACCTTAAAAACAACTCAACGTGCAGAAGCTTATCATCAGATTATTCTTCATTTTAGCGAGCGCGGCTTTCGCAAATGTACATGGGCAGAACATCACCTTCAATCATCTTACCACCGACGACGGACTATCGCAGTTCTCTGTAAACAGCCTGTATGTCGATGAAAACGGAATTTTATGGATTGGTACGCGCGAAGGGTTGAACCGCTACAACGGAGAAGATATAAAAACCTACAAGCTACGGAAGAATGACCCCAACAGCCTTTTCTGTAATACGGTATCGCGCATTGTAGGCAATCACAACGAAAGAATCTATCTGCTCTGCACCGAGGGG
The DNA here is from genome assembly GCF_015555825.1 of Bacteroides clarus. NCBI lineage: Bacteria > Pseudomonadati > Bacteroidota > Bacteroidia > Bacteroidales > Bacteroidaceae > Bacteroides > Bacteroides clarus. The sequence continues at coordinate 238,486 of NZ_JADNLF010000005.1, forward strand.
GTGGCCGAATTCAACCTTTCCACCCAGAAATTCACAACTTTGCTGCAAGGTAATATCAGCAGCATTTACTACAATAACGGCCTTTTCATCGGTAAGAAAAATGAAGTCTACCGCTATAACGAGGAGACGGGCAATTTCGACCTTTACTATCAATTGCCCGGCGAAAACCTGGAAATCATTTGCATGCACATCTATAAAGGTTACTTATGGATGGGCACTACCACCAACGGCGTGTATCGCTTGGACATAGATAAAAAAGAACTGACACACCCCATTAAAAAAGGGAATATCACCAGTTTCTATCGCGACAGCGAAGGAGAACTTTGGATTGGCAGTTGGGAGGAAGGATTGTTCCATGTAAAAACAGACGGGAAAATCGAGAACTTCAGGTACGACGCCAAGAATCCGCACAGCCTTTCTTCCAACTTCGTACGAGCTTGTTGTGAGGACAATCTGGGCAATATATGGATAGGTACTTTCAACGGACTGAACCGCTACAACAAGAGTACCGGATTATTCCAGAACCACACCGCCAATGACATACAGACCGATGGCCTCACCCACTCTTCCATCTGGTGCATCGTAAAGGATAATCAAGGTACGCTCTGGCTGGGAACTTACTTCGGCGGTGTAAACTACTTCAATCCGGAATATGAAATCTACACCCGCTACTCCTATTCCTCCAACGAAAAGAAAGGGTTGAGCAATCCGGTTGTAGGACGTACCATCGAAGATAAAAACGGTAATCTGTGGATAGGTACCGAGGGCGGCGGACTGAATTATTACAACCGCCGCACACGCGAATTCAAATGGTACCGTCCTCAGGAAGGGCGCAACAGCATTTCGCATAATAATGTGAAAGCGCTTTATTATGACGCCGATAAAGAAATTATATGGATAGGTACTCATCTGGGCGGTCTTAACAAACTGGATATACGTTCAGGACATTTTACCCATTACCGCATGGAAGGGAACAATCCGCAATCACTCCCGTCGGATATTATCCGCGACATCACCCCCTACAAAGACCTTCTGATTATTGCCACGCAAAACGGCGTATGCCTCTTTAATCCCGCCAACGGGCAATGCCGGCAACTGTTTAAAGACAGTAAAGAGGGAAAATCCATTAAAATGGTAGCGGATGTCGTATTCGACTCGGAAGGTACATTATGGATTGCCGCCACCGGAGAGGGAGTATTCAGCTATCGTTTCGATACCCGCAAACTGACGAACTACCGTCATGATGCCGCCAATCCGAACAGCCTCAGCAATAATAATGTGAACAACATAACACAAGACAGCAAAGGAAACCTATGGTTTTCCACCTCCGGTAGCGGCCTCGATTTATACCGCCCTGAAACCAATGACTTCGAGAATTTCGACAAGGGGAAAAACGGCCTGGCCAGCGACTGTATCTATGAAACGCAGGAATCTCCCACCAGCGGTAAATTGCTGCTCATCACAAACGAAGGTTTTTCCATCTTTGATTACCGGAATAAAGATTTTAACAATTACAGCGCCGAGAACGGCTTCCCGCTGACAGCCGTCAATGAGAACGCGCTCTGCGTAACCCGTGACGGTGAGATTTTTCTGGGTGGTGTACAGGGTATGATTTCTTTCCACGAAATGGAGCTGAACTTCACCCCGAAACCCTATAAGATTATCCTCTCACGCCTCATCGTCAACGGGCAGGAAATCCATGTAGGAGACGAAACCGGCATCCTGCAACGCTCCTTGTGCCATACCGAAGAGATAACTCTCGATGCAGACCAGACCATGTTCAGCATAGAGTTCGCCACATCCAATTACATTCCGGCCAACAAAGACGATATTATTTACAAACTGGAAGGTTTTTCCAATGAATGGACAAGCACGCGCGGACTGCATACCATTACTTACACCAACTTGAATGCGGGCACCTACAAACTGCTCATTAAACCGGAAGGAAAAGATGAAAGCCTTTGTCCGCAAGTACCGCTTATCATCCATGTATTACCGCCATACTATAAAACAACGCTCGCCTACTTTATATATTTTATCATAACGGGAGTGGTTTTATGGTATTCGGTGCGCGCCTACAAGTCAAGAATCAAGCTGCGTGAGTCTTTGAAATACGAACAGAAGCATATTCAGGATGTAGAAGCGCTGAACCAGTCCAAATTGCGCTTCTTCACCAACATCTCGCATGAGTTCCGCACTCCGCTGACTCTTATCGTGGCTCAGGTGGAGACTTTGCTGCAATTACAGAACTTCACCCCCGCTATCTATAATAAAATATTGGGTATCTATAAGAACAGTATCCAGCTACGTGAGCTAATCACCGAATTGCTCGATTTCCGCAAGCAGGAACAAGGGCATATGAAAATTAAAGTCGGCCCGCACAATATCGTGAATTTCTTGTATGAAAACTATTTATTGTTCCTTGAATATGCCAGCGCAAAGCAAATTAACTTCAATTTCGAGAAAGGAACCGATGAACTGGAAGTGTGGTACGACCAAAAGCAGATGCAGAAAGTCATCAATAACCTCTTATCCAACGCCATCAAGCATACGGAAGCGGAAGATACCATTACGCTCAGCGTGAAGAAAGAAGAGAACAACGTCGTAATCCGCGTGAAAGATACGGGAAGCGGTATCGATGCCAAGGAAATCGATAAGATATTCGACCGTTTTTATCAGATAGACCCGATTAACTCCACCGATGCCGGCAAGAGCGGTACAGGTATAGGACTGGCTTTGACCAAAGGTATTGTGGAATTACATCATGGTACTATTCGTGTGGAAAGCGAGCTGGGTAAGGGCACGAGTTTCATCGTTACACTTCGCTTAGGCAATGAGCTCTTTACGGAAGAACAAATCAGCCGGAACCCGGATTGTGTGCGTCAGATTGAAATTCCCAAGCCGGAAACAGATGCCTTCCTGAAAACAGAACTGGAAGAAAATGCGCCCATCACACGCATTCCGGATGCCAAAATGTTGATTGTAGAAGACAATGAGTCCATTCGCGAGATGCTCGCCAATATCTTTAAGCCATTCTACCAGATATTGACGGCCGCCAACGGAGAAGAAGGCTGGCAGCTGGTACGCAGTGAGATGCCTTGCATTGTGGTGAGCGATGTGGTTATGCCCAAAATGTCGGGAACAGAGTTGTGCAAGCTCATAAAGAGCGATTTTAACACCTGTCACATCCCTGTGGTATTGCTCACCGCACGTACCGCCGTCGAGTTGAATATCGAGGGCTTGCGTATCGGCGCGGACGATTATATCACCAAACCGTTCCACACGAACTTACTGATATCCCGTTGCAACAATCTGGTGAACTCCCGCATCCTCTTGCAGGAAAAGTTCAGCAAACAGCCGCAAACAGCCGCACAAATGCTTGCCACCAATCCGATTGACAAAGACATTCTGGACCGTGCCATGGCTATCATCGAGCAGCATCTGGACGATACGGAATTTAATGTCAACGTCTTTGCCAGGGAAATGGCTATGGCGCGCACCAATTTGTTCACCAAGCTAAAAGCGATTACAGGACAGACCCCGAACGACTTTATACTGACTATCCGCTTGAAAAAAGGCGCTCTGATGCTGCGCAACAATCCCGAGCTGAACATTACGGAAATTTCCGATAAGATAGGATTCAGTTCCTCACGCTACTTCAGTAAGTGCTTTAAGGACATCTATCATGTCAGTCCGCTGGCTTATCGTAAGGGGGAAGAATCCGATAAAGACGAGGAAGAAGTAACAAGCGGAAGGTAAGGAGCGTATCTTTTTGTACTTTTTATGCTTCCGTGTGTACTCCTTTATACACACAGACCGGAAGATAGCGCATATCTTTGGACACAGAATCAAACTTTAAAGTCCAAAGGCTATGAAACATTTATCTAATCTTTTACCGTATCTTCCAAGTACGGTCCTTCTGATAGGATGTGGCAGCCCATCCAAACAGGAGGCGAAGAACGACCAACCCCAAAAGCCTAATGTTATCTATCTTATCGCTGACGACTTAGGCATCGGCGACCTTAGCTGTTATGGCGCCACTAAAGTAAGTACTCCGAATATCGACCGCCTTGCCGGTCAAGGCATGCAGTTTACCAATGCGTATGCCACCTCTTCCACAAGTACCCCCTCACGCTTCGGACTGCTGACAGGCATGTATCCCTGGAGACAGGAAAATACAGGTATTGCCCCCGGTAACTCCGAACTGATTATTGATACAGCCTGTGTCACAATGGCCGATATGTTCAAAGAAGAAGGCTATTACACCGGAGCCGTAGGCAAATGGCACTTGGGATTAGGCCCTAAGGGCGGAACGGATTTCAACCATGAAATCAAGCCGAACACGCAGGATATCGGCTTCAACTATGAGTTTATTATCCCGGCTACGGTAGACCGGGTTCCCTGTGTTTTTGTAGAAAACGCGCATGTTGTAGGACTTGACCCCAAAGATCCCATCACCGTCAATTATGACCATAAAGTAGGCGACTGGCCCACCGGACTTGAAAACCCCGAATTGGTAAAGATGAAACCCAGTCAGGGACATAATAACACCATTGTCAACGGTATCCCCCGCATTGGCTGGATGACCGGTGGAAAATCCGCTCTTTGGGTGGATGAGGATATTGCGGATGTCATTACCGGTAAAGCAAAAGATTTCATCGTTTCACATAAAAACGAACCGTTCTTCCTGTATATGGGCACGCAGGATGTGCACGTTCCCCGCGTTCCTCATCCGCGTTTTGCCGGAAAGAGCGGCTTAGGTCCGCGCGGTGACGTTATTCTGCAACTGGATTGGACTGTCGGAGAAATTATGCATACCCTCGACAGCCTGAATATTGCCGACAATACAATCTTCGTATTATGCAGCGACAATGGCCCTGTCATCGACGACGGCTATCAAGACCAAGCCTTTGAGCTCCTGAACGGACATACCCCCATGAAGCATTATCGCGGCGGCAAGTACAGCGCGTTCGATGCCGGAACCCGTATTCCGTTTATCGTCCGCTGGCCGAATGGAATCAAACCGGGCAAACAACAAGCGCTATTCTCCATGATTGATGTGTATGCCTCATTCGCAGCCCTGTTAAATCATGAACTTCCCGCAGGTGTAGCTCCCGACAGCCGTGACCAGCTAAACAACTTCCTCGGCACAGATACCATCGGATGTGACTATGTGGTACAACAAAACCTGAATAACACCCTATCCATCATTCAAAATAATTGGAAGTACATCGAGCCAAGCGATAAACCCGCTTTGGAATATTGGACAAAAATGGAAATGGGGAATAGTCCTAAGCCTCAGCTCTATAATCTATCTACCGATCCTTCAGAAAAGGAGAATATAGCCGAAGCTCATCCGGATAAGGTGAAAGAACTGTCCGCTTTGTTGAATGAAGTAAAAGGTGCGAAGGAACAGCAGGACAGCAAATAACAGGAATTCAATCTGTCCGTAGATAATGTACGAAATCAGATTATTTGCGGACAATTAGTGAATGTTTTCGCCTCAAATACTCTATACATTTGCGAGGTGATTTTCACTTTGATTCGAGTAAATCCAACTAAAAAAACAACCTTTTTTCAATAACCAATTAAATTAATATTTATGAAACAGAAATCTAAGCTACTAAAGACATTAGGTATTATGTTACTTTTTGTATTATTTGCCACCCAAGCAAATGCGCAAAATATTACAGTAACAGGTACAGTAAGTGACAATCTGGGCCCGGTCATCGGCGCCTCTATACAAGTGGAAGGAACCAGCAACGGATGTATCACGGACATTGACGGTAATTATAGCTTACCCAATGTTCCTTCCAACGCAACTCTGGTATTTTCGTATATCGGTTATCAGACACAAAAAGTGGCAGTAGCCGGAAAAACAAAAATCAATGTAAAACTGAGTGAAGACAGCCAATTACTGCAGGAAGTTGTAGTAGTAGGTTACGGCGTTCAGCGCAAGAGCGACTTGACAGGCGCGGTAGCTTCCGTGAAAACTGCAGATGCGTTAAAGAGTACTCCGACAGGTAACGTATCCGATGCCCTCCAAGGACGTATGGCCGGTGTGTCTGTTCTCTCCGGTTCCGGTGACCCGAGCGGTGACAATACAATCCGTGTCCGTGGTATTAACTCTATTACCGCAGAAACCGGTCCGTTGGTTGTTATCGACGGTTTCATCGGTGGTTCCCTTCAATCATTGAATCCTGCGGATATTGCTTCCATAGAAGTATTGAAGGATGCTTCCGCAACAGCTGTTTATGGTTCGCGCGGTGCCAACGGTGTTATTTTAGTAACCACCAAAAATCCTGAAAAAGATAAACTGACCGTATCTTTCAATGCATTCGCCAATATCAAAACCGTTGCCAAATATCCGGACAACCTATCTCCCTATGAATATGCCAACTTAGTAAATGATTACGGAAAAGAATATTTCGGTAAGGGAGATAATTATTATTACAGTCCGGAACAACTTGCGGCTTTCAAGTCCGGAAAAGCAGGCTTTGACTACTCGAAAGAAATATTCCGCAGTCCTGCCGTTACTCAAAACTATGAACTTTCTATTGCCGGCGGTGGTGAAAAAACAACATTTCTCGCCTCTCTCCGTTACCAAGACGATCAAGGTATCATTAAAGAATCAAGCAGCCAAATCTATAGCTGGCGTTTAAAAGTAGATACCAAAATTAAGAAATGGTTGAAAGCGGGTTTGAATATGTATGGTCACTACCGCGAAACAAGCAAGCCCCGTATCAGTGAATATGATGGATTGATACAACAAAGTATGTATTTTCCAAGTACCATCGAACCTAAAAATGAAGAGGGAGAATATAACAACAACTTCTTTGATGGCGGTAAAGCATATAATCCGATGGGGTACATATGGGAAGCCGACAATTCCAACAAAACTATAAATAACCGCATACAAGGCTATGTTCATTTTGACATTATAGATGGCTTGAGCTTCCGTTCTCAATTGGGTGTACTCTTCGACAACAGACTGAACACATCAGTAGAAAACGAACAAGGCTATTATTCTTACAAGAATAGTCTGACGCAAGGACAGGCACGCAGTTACTGGAATACTTCATGGTTAAACACCAACACGCTAAGCTATGTAAAAGAGTTTAATGAAAACCATCGTATCAACGCTACGGCGGTATTTGAACAATCGTATGATAACAACTACAACCACACCGGTACAGCCTACAATTTAGACTATATCGATATGATTGGCATCAACAATCTGGCATGGTCCGCATCAGATTTGGCAGCTATTGCATCCGACCGTACAATCAACACCTTGATGTCCGGTATGTTGCGCGTCAACTATGTATTCATGAACCGTTACATGCTTACCGCCTCTATCCGCGCCGACGGTTCTTCACGCTTGAAAGACAAGTGGAGTTATTTCCCCTCTGCCGCATTGGCTTGGGATCTAAAACAAGAAAGCTTCTTGAAAGACAATAGTTTTATCGACCAATTGAAACTTCGTTTAGGCTATGGTTCTGTAGGAAACCAGGCGGTAGAAGCGTACCGTATTTATTCCAAAATGGCTCCGGTGACTGTAACAAATGCAAGTGGAAACTCTGCCACAGCTTATAAAATAGACCGCCCGGCCGCTTCTTTCCTCAAATGGGAACGTAACGACCAATTCAATGTAGGAATTGATTTCGGAATTCTCAACGGCCGCATACGCTTAACCGCAGATTGGTACAGCAAATTATCCAAAGATATTCTGCTGGAAGTAGCGCGTCCTTCTCACATGGGTTATACTTCTATTCTTGACAACGCGGGAGAAATCAAAAACACCGGTGTTGAATTTACAATCAGTGCAGATCCGTTTACCGGTAAAGAATTCAATTGGCACACTGACTTAACTTTGTCTCACAACAAAGGTACATTCAATAAGATTCCGACAGCCAACCACCGCCAACAACAAGCCGGAAACTATCAAAACCAGATATTCCAGATGATTGAGGGAGAAAAATTAGGTTCGTTCTGGGGCTATACATTCGCAGGTATATGGCAGGAAGATGAAGTAAACGCTCCTTTCGTAGACGCCAACGGACAAACAAACGGTAAGACCAACGGTGAAGTTTATAAAGTAAAACCGGGTAACTCCAAATATGTAGACATCAACAAAGACGGAGTTTACAACGACGCAGACCAAGGAATTATAGGTTGCGGACAACCGACCTTTAACTGGGGTTGGAACAATACGTTCAATTATAAGAACTTTGACTTCTCGTTCTTCGTTGTAGGTTTCCACGGATTCGATATTTATAATGCCACTCACCAAATGGGATATAACTTAATTAAGAGCCAACAAGTAGCCGGGGTAACGCCTATGCGCGAATTATTGAATCGTTGGACACCTACCAATACCAACACCAACATACCGGGTTTCGTCAACGGCGGAACAGAAAATAAAGATTTCTTCAGCACACGCTTTGTTGAAAACGGCAGTTTCATCAAAATGAAAAGTATCACTTTGGGTTATACTCTCCCGGAAACAGCTTGCCGTGCATTAGGTATCACAAACCTGCGTGTATATGCTTCCGTACAAAACCCATTCCATATTACCAATTACTCAGGACTGGATCCGGAAGCTACTATGGGCAGTCCTTTGGTACAAGGTGTCGATTGGGGTTCCTATCCTAACAGCCGTAACTATTTGATCGGTCTGAATTTCTCATTCTAATGATTAACCTACTAAATAAGACTAATATGAAGAAATTAATATATTTAACAGCAATCACAGGTAGTTTGCTATTGACGACTTCTTGTGTAGACCTTACCCAAGAACCAGAATCATTTATCACAGAAGAACAATATTGGACTGCAATAGACCAAGCAAGTCTTCAAAAAGCCGCAGATGCTCTTTATAGCGATTTATGGCAAGGTAACTACGGATTTAACAGCCGCCTGCAACGTCTTAACGTATGTGCGGACGACATTACGTACCGTGCGGCCAAAGCCAATAACGAATTGGCATATTACGGAAGATTAACTCCTAATCTTACGGCCAATGATGCTGATTTCTCAACCACCTGGACACTGTTCTATAAAGTTATCAGCAGTTCCAATAAAATCATTAAAGGAACAACAATTCCGACAACAGAAGAGGAAGCCAAAGCATTCAAAGAGATTTTAGGTGAAGCCTACTTTATGCGCGGTCTTTCTTATTTCTATTTAACCCGTTTGTATGGTGACGTACCTTTGTTGATGGAAAACGATGAAATAACCATTACCATGCCACGAACTGCCGTTGCCGAAATCTATGACAAAGCCATTGTTCCCAGTCTTAAAACTGCAGCGGAATGGTTGCCTAACAAAGGACGCAGTAACAACTCCACACCTTCCAAATGGGCTGCAAAAGCTTGCTTGGCCGACGTCTATATGACAATGGCCGGATGGCCCTTGAACAAAGGAACCGAATATTACGGTCTGGCAGCAACCGAGGCCAAAGATATCATAGACAACGCCAATACCGCCGGTCTTAAACTGACAACCGAATATTCCGATTTATGGCTGGAAGCCAACAAAACGAAGAGTAACGAAGTAATGTTTGCCTTGCAACACAGCTCTAAGCATAAAATAGCAAGTAATTACGGTAAATCTTATTATCCGAGTGATTATGCTCCCAACGCCGGTTGGTCTGACTACTACGGTGACGAAGATTTCTTCCTGAGTTATCCCGAGGATGCACGCAAGGATTGGAACTATATGACGGAATGGCCCGTAAAAAGCGGGAAAAAAGATCCGGATGGCAAAGACATTCTTAAAACAATTCCTTATACTGAAAGCGCAGATAAGCTACCCGCTATCTCCAAATACTACAATTATGACGAAGGAGATCCCGGCAAAAGCGCGCAGGCAAACGGTATAACCTGTATCTACCGTTATGCCGAAGTACTCCTGATGTACGCCGAAGCTTCTACACGCGCAACCAATACGGTTAGTACAGATGCTTTGAATGCGATTCAGGAAGTACAGAAACGCGCAGACTATCCGGACAGAGGGATAGCATTAACTACGACTACCGATGCGGCTACCTTCCTGACAGCCGTATCCAATGAACGTGGTTGGGAATTCTTCGCTGAAATGAAACGCTGGTTCGAACTGGTTCGTCTGGAGAAAGTAAAAGACGTGCGTGCCGAGGAATGGGATGCTTCTCTTTTCAATGCGAATCATCATTATTACTTCCCTGTACCTTACCAGCAAATAGACCTTGCCGGTTGGACAAACAATGCAGGATACTAATTATACCACAAAACTTCTAACCTTATTTTTTATATCGGTAATCAAAAAAACAGACCTTAATTAATTTAACATGCAGAAAGGGAAGAGTTGTGAAATTCTTCCCTTTTTTCTAACTTTACATCCTCACTAACAATACACATTTATGAAAAAATACGGTTTATCCCTTCTTTGCTGTATATGTATATCTATAACAGCAATTGCGCAAAAAATAGAAAACCTGGTGGAATTAAAAAAAGAATCCGGCAACTGCTTATTTCATCACTTGGATAAGGCATCCCGCACACCGGCTTTCGAGTCTGAAGACTATTGGGTTTGGGGAAGTTCGGTGGTAAAAGGTGATGACGGAAAATACCACATGTTTGTATCTCGCTTTCCTAAAACATTGCCATTCCATCCGGGATGGATGGTAGCCTCCGAGATTGTACATGCGGTATCCGATGTACCACAGGGACCCTACCACTTTAGCGATGTAGCTCTGCCCGCACGCGGCGCACAATATTGGGATGGACATTCTACACACAACCCGCGTATCTTAAAACAAAACGGCAAATATTACCTTATTTACATGGGTTCCACTCATCCGTTTGCAGAGCCGGAATATGACCAACTTACCCTGGACAGCCCTTGGTGTACGGTCGCCCGCGCCAATAAACGGATAGGGCTGGCTATTTCCGATTCTCCTTATGGACCATGGAAACGTTTGGACGAACCAATCCTAAAGACCCAACCCGGTACATTCTACAGTTTTCTTACCTCAAATCCCTCTCCTATCATACAGGAAGACGGATCGATAATCATGATTTTCAAAGGGCGCCGCTACATCAACGGCTATCAACATTCAGCGATGAGCCTTGGAATAGCTTATGCTCCTCAAATAGAAGGTCCGTACAAAGTATTGAATAATAACCAGCCTATCTTTGAAGTAAACGGCCAAGGTGAGGCCGAAGACCCTTTTCTTTGGAAAGATTCTAACGGTTATCATATCATCTTCAAAGACCACGTAGCCAAATTTACAGGTGAACAAGGCGGTGGAGTCATGGCACATTCCAAGGATGGCATCCAATGGACCGTGGATAAAGCTCCCAAAGCCTATTCCCGCAGTGTGGAATGGGAAGATGGAAAGATAGAGATGCAAGGGCAATTGGAACGTCCTTTTATCCTTTTCGAAGACGGGAAACCCATTTATATCTTTTTCGCCACCATGGATGGTCCCGGTGGATTCGAAAATGCATCGCGCTCCTGGAATATGGTTATTCCTATTAAAGATAAGGAATAAAAGCGTATCTTTGCCCTTATGAACAATTTATTACCCATTCATTTCGCTCCGCTTCAAGGCTACACAGACGCAGCCTATCGGCAAGCCCATGCCCGCATTTTCGGTGGAATAGACACCTATTATTCCCCTTTCGTACGTGTGGAGCACGGTGAAATACGCCGGAAAGACGCACGTGATATACATCCGGAAAATAACCGGAACATACACTTGATTCCCCAACTGATTGCGTCGTGTCCCAATAAGTTAGAGCAGATAATGTCTCTTCTTACCGAGCATAATTATCAAGAAGCAGATATCAATCTGGGATGTCCTTTCCCCATGTTAGCCAAACGACATAACGGTGCCGGCATGCTGCCATATCCCGAAGAAGTAAAAGACCTGCTTACCGCCGCAATTGAACAATATCCCCAGATCCGTTTCTCCGTCAAACTTAGATTAGGTTGGGAAAATGCCAGCGAATGTATTGCGCTCTTACCGTTATTGAACGCACTCCCTCTGGCCCACATCATTCTGCACCCGCGTTTGGGAAAACAACAATATAAAGGAGAGGTGGATTTAAACGGATTTGAGGCTTTTTATGACGGATGCGACAAACCCTTGCTATATAATGGGGACTTGCATACAATAGAAGATATACAGATTATTACCGAACGTTTCCCGAAGCTGGCAGGGCTTGTAATCGGACGCGGCTTGCTCGCCAACCCGGCCTTGGCATGGGAATATCGACAAGGAAAGAAACTTTCTCCCGGCGAAATGGCAGCTAAAGTAAAACAGCTGCATACAGCAGTGTATAATAGCTATGAAGAGCAACTGCAAGGCGGTGAAATGCAGTTATTAATGAAAATGAAAAGCTTTTGGGAATATTTGCTACCCGATGGTGATCGCAAAGCGAAGAAAGTCATACACAAGACCGGTAAATTGGCCAACTACCAGGCGGCAGTAGACAGTTTACTCGCCTCATACAAATAAAACGAACAGAATCAGCAATGAACCCTAAAAGTTTTTATCCGGCTTTTAGGGTTCATTACCGATTTACATGCCCGGAATCAAATGTACCTCAGGACGAATTTGGGCTACACGATGCAGCTTCATCCACTCATTCAAATAAACGCGATGTTGTAATAGAATCTTCTGATACTTTTTTTCTATGGCTAAATTCCGCATTTCTCCGCGGTCATTGACCATATCATAAAGTTGCTCACGATAGAGCCCCTTATCATATAATACATATTTATAACGTGAAGTACGCAAAGCCCAACCACGGGCAATACCTTTATCGAATGTTGTTTCAGTAACTACGTAAGGCTGGTGTGCTTGCTGAGGATCAGCACTTTCAACTAAAGACTTAAAAGAAACGCCATGTAAGTTTCCGGGAAGAGAGATACCTGCCCAATCACATACGGAAGCGAAGAAATCAACGCCGCCATTAATGAGTTGGGGCATCTCTTTACCTGCATTTTGCTTTCCGGGAAGAGTCACTATCAAAGGTATATTCACCACTTCTTCATATAAGGCCGACTTCTGATTCCAATGATGCGCCCCTACGCCGTCACCATGATCGCTCGTAAAGATAACCACGGTGTTCTTCCACAATCCCAGCCTATCAATAGCATCAACAATCTTACCAATCTCGGCATCTACTTTCTCTACCAACCGAAAGTAAAGACTACGGTAACGCCGCCAATCATCAGGAGAATAGTGGCGGGTAGGATAAGCCGGATAATTCAATGTTTGCTCATAGTCGATGACATCGGCATCATAAGGATTACGGGCAAAATTAAGCGGTAGCCCGGGCCATTCATCTTGAGGAAGCTCAGGCAAGTTACCGAATGGCAGATTCTGACTACGTGCATATTCACAGATGTTATGAGGATTATCAAAACCTACCACCAAAAAGAAAGGTTTGGAATGTTTCTGTCCAAGAAAAGAAACGGCAGCCTCCGCCAGTCCATTATCATTATGCGGATGAATAGTAGAAAATCCGAACTCTTTATCAGGCATAGAAGGAGTATGTACGTACCATTTCCCGGCATAAGCACATTCATAACCGGCATGTTGCATCAACCAGCCTAAACTATTGGTACGCAAGGAGTCGGCCATAGGTACATTGTTGCGGGACAGACCAACCTCATGAGATGTATACCCTGTAAACATAGATGCTCTGGAAGGTCCGCTCAAAGGAGCGGAACAATAAGCATTCCTAAACAGAACTCCCGACTGTGCCAAGCAATCCATATTAGGTGTATGCAAATCCGTATTCCCCACACAGCTCATGGCGGAAGCAGTCTGCTGGTCGGTTACAATATAGATGATATTCGGCAAGTCCTTTGCCCCTACCAGAGAAGGGGCAAAGGCGGTTGCACACAACATGATATTTTTTAATTCTGTCATAGTAAAGAAACCGATTAAAGTTTATTTACGTAATAACTCTACATCAAAACTTGCCGCATCCTTACATGTAAAACGTAGCACGGTTTGTTTTTTATCTGCTGAAACAAGTTTGCAATACGGCGTTTCCGCTACTTGCCACAAGCCTTTCAATGTAACGGTTACAGGAATTTCTCCACTCTCATCATCAATCCACGGACGTGAATAGATGCTCCGTTCAATCCGTTTGCCGTCTTTATCAAAGGCCTCATCACTCGGACCACGGTACAATGCCAAGTCCGGTTGAGAAACAGTCAGTAACAATTTCTCTTTATTCTCACGAATCATGACCAAGCAGGAAGTATCCGCCTTTTGTAACAAACCGTCCGCTGGAAGCATTTGGGGAGTTTCAAACAAAACATAAGAAGTAAGATTATCCGTCAGTGAACGAACGATATGCGCATTACGGTCTTGCTGAAGAACTTTATAAGAAGGTTTCTTCGCAAATGCTTTCAAAGAAACGGCATCCGTACGAGGTAATACGGCATATTCGTAAGAAGCGCCCTTCGGAGCCTTGCCATGTTGCAACGTCAAAGAAACCCAATCGCCTGAAGTAGGCTTCGTACTGCGTTCTCCTACGGTAACTTGCGGAAAATTCTTTTCATATTTCGCGCTTGCCACAGAGGCTTTGGCAAGGTAATACCCTACCCCGTTCGGATCAATATAAGTCTGCCCGTCACTCTTGTAATTATTCCAGTATTGATGGTTTTCGGGAGTAATAGCCGCTAACTGGAAAACGGTAGTCTCTGTAGGAAACTCTGCATTCGTATTCTCAATGTCTGTACCCAAACATACTATCGTACCATCAAAAAAGTGGAAAGACTTACGAGCACGATGCGAACCATTGTACTTGTCATGCTCGTGCAATTTCATACCGAAGTTACCGTTCAAGCGCGCTTGGGACAAGCCACCGGCAAAAGCCTCATCGGAATAGAGCATTTCTTCCATACCCGAATAGATGTCCACGTTCAATACGTTGGCGCGCAACTGTTCAAAAGGCAGATGAATACTCGTCGTACCCGGAATACGGTTCCAATCAAAACCATTCTCCTGCCAACCACCGGTAGCAAAAGTCACCATTTCATCGGGTTTGCCTGTCAGTATCTGCATACTGCCATGCGCCAGATAACGACCGTAAAAATTGGCAGGAAGATAATGCTCGGCAGCCCACAAATAGCGGGAATGTCCACGTACGACAGCCGCCCAATTATCCCGGCGCTGTACAGAAACACAACCGTAGCCTAATGCAAGATTACCCTGCGGGTCAGGTTCAGGACGAAAACCTTGCGCTTCAAGTAATTCTTTCATCTTCAACTCCTGCCGGGTAGAAGCCTTTGGCAAATAATCGGGGGCATCCTTATCCGACGTATTGGAATAAGCCGTCAAACGCAGATAGGCAGCCGCCATATCGGCATCGTATTTCTGCTTGCCATCCGGTGTACCGGCAATAGCCATAGTGGCATACTGAATAGGTATCAGCTCTCCTTTTCCGTTAGGGTGACGACCGGACATAGAAAGAGACCATTGCTTCAAATTACAATAAAACCGCATCGTGAGCAATACATTCTTGACCGTGGAGTGTGCCAGTTCGGAAACCTTGAACTCAGTTCCGCTCAACAGATAAATCATATTCGTAGCCCCGTCCAAGCCGCCAACAGCATAGGCAGGATAGTTGTTACGATGATGGAAACAAGCCCCATCTTTCTTGAAAGAACCGGACAAACCTTGAGCCGGCCGGCATCCATAATCCAACCAGCGCGAGAAAGAACGCAGATATTGCAGTTTTTCCGGGGTATCTTCCATAATCAGAATACTTGCCATACGTCCTTGAGTCTGCGTATTGAAAGAGTCTATATCTATACCGTTTACGGTAGGTTTAGGATAAACCTCGTTAGTGATGGCATACCAGCGCAGGGTACGTTCGGCTTCATTCAACTTACCGGCCTCATTCAATACCTCTTTCATCAAGAAATAGGCCACATACAGACCGCGCATGCTGTAACCGTAGTGGTGGATATTTCCCCAGCAACTGCCGTAGGCCACACCCTGGTCGGTAATATGATCGTACATAGCGAGGAACTTTTGCTTCAACTCATTCTGTATAGCGACATCCGTCGCATTGTTATAAGCAACGGCTATGCGCTTCATCAGTTTGAAGTATTCATCCATTTCCATGCCCAGTTTGGTAAACATATCCTTATCCCAATCCGGTATCATACGTTCGTAAGCTTCCGACTGACGTACCATGAAGATAGGCAGACCGCTCACCTTACCGTTTCTATATGTAATCTTGTAGAAGTCGTATTGCTTACGAATAGCCGCCATTTCCTTATCCGACAACTTGCCGGGTGTATAAAGCATATCTCTGAAGCGTTTCTCTATCACCCTCATTTCCTGTTTCTGCACATCGCTTACCGGAGTCAAGGCTATATCCGGTTTCCATAAAGAATGTTCGTAAATAACAAGCCAATGATTGGTAGTTCCCTTATTCACAAAAGGGACTTGCACGTCAGCCGTCTGCTGGCGGGCATCCACCTTGCTGGCGGGTATGATATGATCCAAATACAGCTTCCCTTCACTATCGGGAGCAATAATACGGATTTCGTTCATCCCCTCTTCCGGTGTCCCCACCATATCACGTTCATAACATACCCACGCTGCACGCCAACCGGTAAAGTTGATTCCGAACGGGAAAGAAGTGCATTTCTTTCCGTCCTTTAAAAACTCAAACTCTATCTTTTTGTCTTGTGCCTGTTCATTGTACACCCATACAATGAAAGCGGAGAGATAGGTATCCTTCCCGGTAGGATCTTTCTTCTCGAACTTCAAATCCTTTTTGATAGAGAGCACAGCCCCCGGATTAAATGTCCAGCTCAAACTATGCAAACCGTCTTTATAATGTTCGTCACTGATTTCTAAACGGGATTCCGTTCCCGAAATAAACACCGGTATTTGCCGGTCTTCAAAAGAAAGTAGTTTTTCGTTCTTTACTACCTGAGCTTCTACACTTACCGGCAATAAAGTTCCAAGGAGCATCCCCACTCCCATTGTCCATTTACTAAATTGCATCATATTTATTCATTTAAGGTTACTATAATACCGTTTACAAAGAAAACCCTCTTTCAGGAAAAAGAGGGGCATAAATCGTACAGAAGAGGTCTAAAAATGTTATAGCCTCTCCCTGCAAAGTACAGAACAGCGATTACTGTTCTGTGTACAAAAGCAAAAATTAATCAGTTAGGGATGAAGTTCCTCGAAGCTTTTATTTTCTTCCTGCATTGTGCGGACAGTTTCTTCCAGTTCGCTGACAGGCAAATCAAAGTTATACCAATCGTTATAGCAGTCGGTGACGTACCATTTACCACCTATCAATTCAAAAACAACACGAAGCGAAGGTTCCGACTCATCATACCCCGCTTCAAACTCTTTATGGGCCGGTTCATCACGGGTGAAACGGGAAATATAGATTCCCCCTTCCTCCTCCGTAATCCTTCCCTCTTGCAGAGTTTCGCTATCCAGCAATGCCCATTTATCGCGGGTAAAAGGAAATGTTTGCTCCGTCTCACCATCGTCTTTCAACAAAACAATAGGAGATTTTAAAGGAAACTTAATGCGGGAGTACTGAAATGAAGCGCTGGACGTGAATTTCCGGAGAAACGTCTTGAAATCCTCTCCGCCCGCCAGACTGTTGGCAGTCGAGAACATAAGCGCCGTACACAGACAAAAAACAAAGTAAATTGCCTTCATATAGATACGAATTATTTCGATTCAGGGTACAAATATACAACAAGTCAGGAATTTACAATGAAAAGCCGACAGGAATTTATATCATGCTACCGCTGACTCTTTAAATACTCATATCCGAAACGGCAATGCAGGCAATCTTTCTTGTCACAGTACTCCTTTTGGAGCTGAAGCAATGCTTGCGAGTCCGCCGCTGTATAGACGGGCAACCCTGCACCGCTCCATAAGCGGGTAACATGATTATTCTCCGCTTTCAACGTTTCAAGGAAACGGGTAGCACGTTCGCAAAGTTCCTTATCCACCTTATGCATTCCGTAAGTATAAAGAAAAGGTATGACGGTGTTGATAAGAATAAGGTTCAAGGCATTCTCCCCCAACCGTTTTTCCCGGTGAGGCGAAGCCTTTTTAAATGTGAAATGCTCTTCCCAATAAGTTGAGGTCTGCGCCGATAATATTTTCTTTACATCTTCCGGCGTTTCGGCCGCCATGACGCGTGAAAACAAAGACTGTTCCTTATGATACAACCAGGCAAGTTGCGCCAAACGCACATGAGGGAAATTACCGGGACGCAGTCGCAGAAAACTCCACAAGTCGCAGGTCATAGGTACAGGCAATTCGAATTTATGTTGCAAATAATGAAATTCTTTTCGAAGTTTCTGATGGTAACTATCCTCTTGAAAATCTTCTTCCAAAAGTCCCGCCTGTCCTAAAAAGAACGCCTCTACCTGAAAAAGGCTGTCCCGATGTTTGTCCACCGCACGGAACGGCAGATGATTGGCCCATGCTTCAAAGGCATCACCATTCAACCCGAAACCCAAATTACGGGCAAGGGTAATAAAAAATACGTCCTCCCAATGATTATTGCAACGTTCCAAGCGTGCGATAACGGCTTGCGCCTTCTGTTCAAAACGCTCTACCTGCAAAGCCGACAACCAAGAATGAACAGTCAGTTTCGGAAGGGAAGCAAGGATGGAATAGCAAGGAGGATATATCTCCGCCTGTTGCAACTCATCATAACGCTGCCGGACATTGTCAGGGCAGCGCAACAATAGCTGAGGAACAATATCACCGTTCGTATGATACACCTCGCAGTCCGAACCGCCCACCACATACAGGATAACATTATCGTAGGCTTTATCCCGGTCGTGTCCATGACGAAACCAGTCCGAAGCCTGCGTATGCAACTCGACGTTACCTACCCAAAGCGTACCGTCTATTTTTAATTTCGCGTTAAAGAAGTCGGGGCCTGCATCAGTATTCGGCAAACCGGGTTCTATCACTTCGACCGGCTGTCCGGAGGTCGTCTGGAGTGGCATTAAAGGAAATATCTTATGCTTCCAGACGTAATGCAGCAATTGTTCCATTGTTAACAAGACGTTAATGTTGTGTACAAATGTAAGAAAAAGATTACCTTTGCGACGTATAGTTTGTTGATAAACTGAATAAAAACCAAAGAAACAATGAAAATAGCACTAATCGGTTACGGAAAAATGGGCAAGGAGATTGAGAAAATCGCCTTGAGCCGCGGACACGAAATTGTCAGCATCATCGATATCAATAACCAGGAGGATTTTGAATCGGACGCATTCAAGAGCGCCGACGTTGCCATAGAGTTTACCAATCCAATGGTAGCCTATAACAATTATATGAAAGCTTTCAAAGCCGGCGTAAAATTGGTTTCGGGCAGTACGGGCTGGCTGGAGGAGCACGGCGAAGAGGTCAGGAAACTCTGTACCGAAGGCGGCAAGACACTGTTCTGGTCATCCAACTTCAGTTTGGGAGTAGCCATATTCTCGGCTGTCAACAAATACCTGGCAAAGATTATGAACCGTTTCCCCGCTTATGACGTAACGATGAGCGAAACGCACCATATACATAAGCTGGACGCTCCAAGCGGTACTGCCATTACCCTTGCCGAGGGTATTTTGGAAAACCTCGACCGCAAAGACCGTTGGGTGAAAGGCACGCTGCAAGCACCGGACGGAAGCGTATCGGGCTCTGCCGAATGTGCAGCCGACGAGCTGCCTGTCAGCTCTATCCGCGAAGGAGAAGTACCGGGCATTCACAGCATCCGCTATGATTCCGAGGCGGACAGCATCACCATCACCCATGATGCCAAAAACCGCAGCGGCTTTGCCTTAGGAGCCGTATTGGCTGCAGAATATACCGCCGGCAAACAAGGTTTCTTAGGTATGAGCGATTTATTCCCATTTTTAAAAGACTAAAGTAGTATGAGAAAAGCAACACGCGCCCAATGGATTAAGTTCGGCATAATCACCTTACTTTATCTTATTTTCCTTGTCTGGGTAAAAAGTTGGTGGGGACTGGTTATCATTCCTTTCATATTTGACATTTATATCAGTAAAAAGATACCTTGGGGATTTTGGAAGAAATCCAAGAATCCGGCAGTACGCGGTATCATGAGTTGGGTGGACGCCATTGTTTTCGCATTGGTAGCGGTCTACTTTGTAAATATCTACATATTCCAGAACTATCA
This sequence comes from Bacteroides clarus, assembly GCF_015555825.1. Lineage (NCBI taxonomy): Bacteria > Pseudomonadati > Bacteroidota > Bacteroidia > Bacteroidales > Bacteroidaceae > Bacteroides > Bacteroides clarus. The sequence goes on from NZ_JADNLF010000005.1 coordinate 258,687, forward strand.
GATACCTTCATCTTCCCTGGAGAAATCATTGTTGGTAGGCGACTTCCTTTACGTAAGCAAGATGAGTTACGGTCCGCGCGTACCGAATACACCGCTCTCCATGCCGCTGGCACAACATACGCTGCCGATATTCAATACCAAATCGTACATTGAATGGCCGCAATGGAAATATAAACGCGTACCGGGCTTCGGAAAGGTGAAGCTGAACGATATTGTCGTGTTCAACTTTCCGGCAGGCGATACGGTAGCGCTCAACAGGCAGCAAGAAGACTTTTACAGTCTGGCTTACAGGGAGGGACAACGCGTATATCCCAATAAAATCAATATGGACAGCCTGACGCGCGACCAGCAGCGTACCGTCTACGACCTCTACTACAATGCCGGTCGCAATCTGATCCGTACCAATCCGCAAATGTATGGCGATATTGTAGTACGTCCAGTGGACCGCCGCGAGAATTATGTAAAGCGTTGCGTCGGTTTGCCGGGAGATACCTTGCAGATAAAGGATACACAAGTGTATATCGATGGAAAAGCCATTGAGAATCCGGAAGATATGCAGCTCAACTATTTTGTGCAGACCACGGGTCCGTACATACCGGAAAATATGTTCCGCGAACTGGGAATCAGCAATGACGACCAGATATTGATGACCGATGACTTCAATTATGAGGAAGGGCTTATGCAGATGGGGCTGGACCGCCGTGATGCCCAAGGCAGGCTGACTCCCGTTTATCACTTGCCTCTTACCAAGAAAATGTACGATACGCTTATCGGCAACAAAAAGTTGATCAGCCGTATCGTTATGGAACCGGAAAACCTATCGGGACAGATGTATCCGCAAAATCTCCATACAAAGTGGACGCGAGACAACTACGGTCCTATATGGATACCGGAAAAGGGTGCTACCATTACCTTGACCAAAGACAACTTACCGGTTTATGAACGTTGTATCGTTGCCTATGAAGGCAATACACTGGAACAAAAACCGGACGGCATCTATATCAACGGAGAAAAGACGGATACCTACACTTTCAAGCTGGATTATTACTGGATGATGGGCGATAACCGCCATAATTCTCTCGATTCCCGTTATTGGGGCTTTGTACCGGAAGACCACGTGGTAGGCAAACCTATCGTCGTTTGGCTGTCGTTAGACAAAGACCGCGGCTGGTTCGACGGAAAAATCCGTTGGAACCGAATCTTCAAATGGGTACATTGATACAGTAATTAAGAGTTAGCGATTGGTACATACCATGAGAGGAAGGAACCGGAAGATTGCAGCTACTATAACAGGAGTGATACTGATAGTGGTATTACTCCGGAGCTGTGTTGCGACTTCCTATTTAATACCTTCCTCGGGAATGGAGAATTCACTGTATCGCGGCGAACGTATCTTAGTAAACAAATGGAGCTACGGGCTACGGCTTCCTTTTATGAGTTTATGGGGTTATCACCGTTGGACGGATAAGCCTGTGCGCAAGGACGACATTCTTGTATTCAACAATCCCGCCAACCTTTCACAAGCAGCAATCGATCAAAGAGAAATATTCATCAGCCGTTGTTTGGGAGTACCGGGAGATACTTTGTTGGTAGATTCGCTATTTTCCGTAATTCCTTCGGAAAAGAATGCCCCCGACCAGAAATATCTTTATATGTATCCCCGAAAAAAAGAAAAGCAGCTGGACTCCTTACTCACCATTCTTTCCATCCGCCCCAACACGTTGTTGGGGCAAGATACGGCAAAGAATGTACGCAGTTTCAGCCGATATGAATATTATTTATTGGAACAGGCCTTAGGAGCCAATAACTGGATAGAACCCGCCGATACAGAAGATTCCGTTGAAGCACTGAAACCGCTCATTATTCCCGGTAAAGGAAAAGCCGTACGCGTATATCCCTGGAATATGACACTGCTGCGAAACACACTGGTACTGCATGAACAGAAACGGGCGGAAATCAAAAACGATACATTATACATAGATGGAAAACCTGTACAGCATTGTTATTTTACGAAAGATTACTATTGGGTTAGCGCTAACAACTCCATAAATCTGTCAGACTCCCGCCTGTTCGGCCTTGTACCCAAAGACCATGTTATCGGTAAGGCAGCCCTTATATGGTTTTCCAAAGAACAGGAAACGGGGCTTTTCAATGGTTACCGTTGGGACAGAATGTGGAAAAGGGTGAGATGATTTTTTAATATTTAATTCTTAATTCTCAATTTAAATGACTGTCTATCTTTCTTCCGCCTATCTGGCTCCGGTTGAATACTACACCAAGTTGTTGGCATACGGCCAGGTGTATATCGAACAGCACGACCATTATACCAAACAAACGTATCGTAACCGCTGCACCATTGCCGCACCGGACGGAGCACTCGCCCTTTCCATCCCTACGGTCAAGCCCGACACTTTAAAATGCCCGATGCGCGATATCCGCATCTCCGACCATGGCAATTGGCGCCATTTACACTGGAATGCCATTGAATCAGCATACAACCATACCCCGTTCTTTGAATATTACAAAGATGACTTCCGCCCTTTTTATGAAAAGAGATATGAGTTTTTAGCCGATTTCAACGAAGAACTCTGCCATCTCATCTGTTCGCTGATAGATATACAGCCCGTCATGAAACGTACTTCAGAATATAAAACCGAGTTTGCTCCCGGCGAAACAGACTTCCGCGAGCGTATTCATCCTAAGAAAGACTTCCGCCTGGAAGACCCGGATTTCTCCCCGCAACCTTACTATCAGGTATTCCAAGAAAGACACGGTTTCCTGCCTAATCTGAGCATTATCGATTTGCTGTTCAATATGGGACCGGAAAGTTTATTGATACTACAACAAAGTAATCAATAAGTTACTATTTTGAGAACTTCTGCAAAAACTCTGCTAAATTTTCTCCTTCTGCCAAATTTAATTTTTTGCGCAAACGATAACGACTAATCTCCACACCACGCAAAGAAATATTCAATAGTGGAGCTATCTCTTTAGAAAGCAAATTCATCTTTATATAAGCACAAAGCATTTTATCTTTATGGTTCAATTCCGGATAAGCCGCTTCTAACCTTTGAAAGAAATTATGATGTACCGTATCAAAAGTACTTTGAAAGGCTTGCAAGTCATCATCGTGCTCAATATTCGTCTCTATTTGTCCCAACAGTCGAAGTGCCTTACGACGCAATGAAACAAGATTTTCTTCACTGATAGAATGCGAAATGCCCAACACTTCTTTTTTGATTTCTAATAGCATTTCATTTTTCCGTACAATATTTAATGTACTACGAATTAATTCCTCAGACTTATATCGTAATTCAGACTGTAATTTTTCTTCTTTTAAAGAATTAATTTTCTGATCTTTTAAATCGCTCTCTTTTTTAAACTCTTGTTTTTGTCGATAAAGTTCAAATTCTTTTTGCATAAGCAAACGTTTCCGTCCGGGCACAAGTCTATGATAAACATAAAACAACATTAGTATTATAAGACAAGCATACAATAAATAACTCCACCAAGTACGATACCAGGGCGGTAATATCTCAAAAGAAAAAGATGTTGTTACCGGTTCTTTCTGATCGATACTCGTACGAACATAAAATGTATACTTCCCTTCGGGCAAAGCTGCATATTCTTTAGTAGTACTTCCTCCGAATTGACTCCAAGGCTCAGAGAATGGTCCTTCCAATCTGCAAGAGTACAATAAAACAATAGATTTATCATAATTATTAGCACAATACTCTATACGAATAGAATTATGCTTATATGGAATCTTTAAATACTTATTATGGGGAAGATAATTATGCCCATATATTAAAGAATCTTCCACTCCTCGTAAATATACATATCTAATTTGTAAGTTCAACGGGTATTTTTTTATCCGTTCCTGTTTGAAATGTAATGAGGAAAATCCTTCTTCCATGCCAATTATTGCTTCATCTTCAGATATGACATTAATATCCTCAAAGTCTTCTATCAAACAATCTTTAAAATAAACTTCATTCCCATTACGATAGTATTGCTTTTGTCCGGAATCATATCGTAGTAACTTAAGTGCACCATCTACCGTATACCAAATATTCAGTAAGGAATCCTGCATAATATATGTATAGGCCGTCCTACCATCTAATTTATTCTCTAAAGAATCATATCTTTCTAAACAATCTCTTAGTTGATTATAACGAAAGAGCCCTTGACGAGATGCGATTACAATCTCGTGATTAATGGAATTTATACATACATTATCACCCGCAGGTAATTCTTCAAAGTTATAGCATTTTTCCCTTATAATAGAATCTCCATCTACAGACAAAAGAATACGATGTAACCCGCCTTCTTTATTGGCAGTCCACAAAGCATTGGTCAACGGCTCTATATATAGACTTTTAGAAGAATACATACGCCCTGACACTTTTTTGTCAACCTGCCAGCGAGTACCAACTTTCTTTAATATATAAAATCCAGTATAGGTAGCCACTAATAGCTTATCTTTCAGCCGTAACGATTTCACCCACCATCCTCCACGTATATTGGGTATAATATAAAATTCATTATCATCTAATACTCCTAAAGAGTTACTTCCCGCACAGAATAACTTGTCATCATAGACAGATAATGAATAAATTTGCCCTACCATTCCCTCAAGAGGCTTTATTTCTTGCTCTTTATTCAGTCCTAAAGGATAATCTGCAATAAAAACACCTTGATTCGTTCCTAAATAAAGCTTATTTTTATATAAACATGAAGTATACCCACTTCCTATTGGCGTACTATTTTGAAAAGCAGGTGAATGTAAATGAACACAATCGATGCCGTTGTCTAATCCCAACCAAAGATTTTCTTCTCTATCAAAAAACAAAGAAAGTATAGCTTTATTTTGCAAACCGTTATGCGTAGAAATATGTTCGGTACTCCCTGTATCCAAATTCAATAATAACAAACCATTCTGAACTGTTCCCAATGCTAATAAAGGCCCTTTCATCGTAGCGCAGCGAAGCCGGTTTTTTTTCAAGAATTCATCTGCGGTCGAACGAAACGGAACAAATGTACCATTCTCATAGAAAAACAATCCATGCTGATTACTCACTAATAAGAGTTTATTTTGATAAGGGAATATGCCAACAATCCTTTTAGACATATTATTTATATATGATGTAGAATTCGGTAACTGCAACAATGTATCACCATTTAAAACTGACAATCCATTTCCAGCTACATAGAGACGTTTATCTACCAAAGCAGAATAAATTATGTCACGACAAGCTATTTGATGAAGACGTTCTTTCTCTAGATAAAAAATAGCATGATCTGACTGAAAATATATTCTATTGCCAGCAATATGTATATTCCATATATTACCTATCATATGCTTATCAATACTGTCTGAAAGACAAACATAATCTAAACGCCCTAATTTATTCGGAACAAAATAACCAAATTGTTGAAGGCCGCCTACATAAATACGTCCATCCTCTCCAGCTTTTACAGTACGCATCTTTGCATTATGAATAGGGTAAACAGCCCAATTTACTCCATCAAACTCTAACAATCCTTTGTTGTTGGCAAAATACATCCAACCGGTTTTACTCTGCATTATCATCCAATTCTGAGAGGCTGCCTTATACGAATGACGGGCATAATTTGTAATCGTACGTTGCCAACTGGCTTTGGCCGGCAAGCACAATAGTAATAATATATAAAAAAACATCAATCTCCTCATAATATTAGATTAGTCTTACTTCTACAGAGCAAAAATAATAATAAAGAAAGAGCTTATCAATAAAATAAAGTAAAAACATATAACCTACTCAAAAATCGGGAAGTCAGACGTATTATTTATTTTATATAAATCACTATTTATCAATAATATATAAAACACAAAAGAAAGTATTGATGTAGTTAATAACACCTTAAGAGAAATTTTTGATGTAGTAGCTCATCACACATCTATCACTATAGAGTCCTATTTTTGTTCCATGCAAATGCAAAATTTATAATTAATTAAATCTATGTATCATGAGAAAAAAAATCTTCTCCCGGGAAGTTATACAGCTACTGTCTCTATGCTGTATGTTTTTCCTTTTTAGTGCAGAAACCTTTGCTCAAAACAGCATTAGTATCAAAGGCAAGGTTATAGATGCAACAACTAATGAAAGTCTCATTGGTGTTTCTATCCAAGAGAAAGGAACTACTAATGGCGCCATCACTGATATGGATGGCAATTATTCATTGCGAGTAGCCAATGAATCTACTATTATCTTCTCTTATATTGGATACCAAACAGTAGAATTACCATCATCCGCTGCACAAGGGATCATTAAATTAAAAGAAGATAGTGAAACTTTGCAGGAAGTTGTTGTTGTAGGTTATGGTGTACAAAAGAAAGTCAATTTGTCTGGTTCTGTATCGGCCATTGACGGTGATCAGATTGCAGCCAAACCTTCTTCTGATGTTATGTCGGCCTTGCAAGGTGAAATGCCAGGAGTCGCTATCCTGCGTAATAGCGGTCAACCCGGTAGTGAATCATCCGGTATGCGTATCCGTGGTTTTTCTTCCGCCAATTCCACGTCGACATTAGTGTTAATTGATGGTGTAGAAGGAGATATGACTTTATTAAATCCTAATGATATTGAGTCCATTTCCGTTCTAAAGGATGCCGCTTCTTGCGCTATATATGGTGCCCGCGCAGCGGCTGGCGTTGTATTAATCACAACAAAAACAGGAGAAGAAGGAAAACCAAGAATCAGCTATAACGGCTATTTCGCTTTCAACACTCCTGGAAACATGCCAGAGCGTTTGCCTGCTTGGGAAGAACAATATTTCATTGACCAAAGTCGTATTGCCGCCAGTGGCGCGCCTGAATGGACTGCAGAAAAAGCATCATGGGTTGGAAATCCAAACTTCAATTACCGTCCACTGTCTAATGGACGTTGGGACTATTTTGATGCTTACAACTGGTTAGATGAAGGAACTAAAGATTTTACTACACAACAGAGCCATGCAGTATCTGTAAGCGGTGGTAGCAAAAATATCAAGTATATGTTATCAGCCAATTTTTTCACCAAAAATGGTTTACTAAAATATGGACCGGACAGCAGTGACCGCTATAATTTACATGCCAAAATAGATACACGCATTAACAAATACATAGATTTAGGTATTAATGTACAATACCAATCTAGAACAATAGAATCACCAGCTACCGGCGCCGATGATATATTTAAAATGTTATATGGTAATCGCGGACGTCAACCGGTCTATGTTCCCACTAACTATATCGATGTAATGGATGAAAGCGGTAGCATTTATAATGGAGATTTACACAAGAATCCAATTGACATTATGCAACATGGTGGCGGTAAAGATACGAAATATGAAGCGTTCATCGGTAAAGCTAATTTGACCATAAAAGATTTTATCAAAGGACTACGCATTAATCTAAGCGCATCTCGTAAGGCCGGCTATAGTTCAGAAGCTACGGTTAAACGTACACTTTTGTGGTACGATAGAGTGCATGTCAAAGAACAACAAAAATACGAAACTAACAATTCTCTGAATAAGAAAAAAAGTTCTAACTATCATGATGTATTGGAAGCGACTGTAAACTATACTTTCGATTTGCAAGGCATACATAACTTCAACATCTTAGCAGGTACATCTTATGAAAATTATCGTAATGATGAAATGTCCGCAACAGCCAAAAACATGAATTCCAATGACTTTTTCTCTTTTAATGCTTATGATACTTCCATAGCGACTAATTCAGAACTGAGTGATAAAATAGAACCTTGGTCTATGATGTCTTATTTTGGACGAGTAAACTATAATTTTAAAGAGCGTTACCTCTTAGAGGCCAATGTCCGCTATGATGGCAGTTCACGATTGGATCCCAGTAAGCGTTGGAGAGCATTCCCCTCTGTTTCGGCAGCTTGGCGTATGAATGAAGAATCATGGTTTAATTTAGACTTTATCAGTAATTTGAAAGTGCGTGCATCATGGGGACAGCTTGGCAACGGCGCTGTTTTAGGATTATACGACTATATGCCAATGTTAAAAGATGAAAGCTACATTGCCGAAAAAGCCTATTATCAAGAAAATCTTGCCGCAAAAGATAAAACTTGGGAAGTCATTGAAACAACGAACTTAGGTATTGATTTCGGTTTATTCAACAATCGTTTAAGCGGAAGTTTCGAATACTATTGGAAATACAACAATGACATGCTTTCTTCACTTCAATTACCCAGTCAAATTGGCATCGGTGTGCCCAAAATGAACGTAGGAAAATTGAAAACCTGGGGATGGGATTTCAACATCAGCTGGAAAGATAAAATTAAAGATATAAACTATCAAGTTTCATTCAATATCTCTGATAGCCAAAACAAATTGGTACAATATGACGGTGCAAGTACTATTAAAGCCGGTACTGTAGACCTGTTAGAAGGTTATGAGATGAATTCTTTATGGGGTTATGTCACTGATGGATACTGGACAAGCCGTGAAGAGTATCTACAATATAAAAAAGACCACCCTGGCTATAAATCATTCAATGATGGTAAGATTGCAGGCGGTGATGTCAAATATGTAGCACAAGGCAAGGCAGACCATGAAATCGGTGTAGGTGGCGCCACTCCAGAAGACCCGGGAGACTTGGTTTATTTAGGTAATACCAACGGGCGTTATCTATACGGACTAAATTTGGCGGCTCAATGGAAAGGATTTGATATTTCCGTAATGTTCCAAGGAGTAGGCAAACGTTCCGTTTTGTTAGAAGGTTCTGCCATATGTCCACTTTACAACACCGCTGACATGCCTTGGACAATTCATCGTGACTACTGGACTGAAGATAATCCAAACGCATACTGGCCACGCATATATAACAACAAAGGTAATGATTTCAACTATAAAGCCTCAGATAAATGGATCCAAAGCGGCGCTTATATCCGTTTAAAAAACATAACATTAGGATATACGATACCTGTATTCAAGAAATATATTAACCGGTTAAGGGTGTATGTAACAGGAGAAGATATATGGGAGCATAGCAATCTGCTTTCCATTTACGACCCGGAAGTAGGTAATACACCCGGAAGGGATGTCTATCCTTTCTTCCGTACCTGGACTGTCGGCTTAAATGTATCATTCTAAAACACAACAAATTATAGACATTAACATGAAAAAGATATTTATACTATTAGCAGGAATATTCTTGATGACAGGTTGTACACTGGATCGAGAACCGGAAACTGATTTAGCCGATTCCAATTTTTGGAAATCAGAAACTGATTTACGAGGCGCCTGTAATAAACTCTATATTGATTTACCCGGTTTTTCACACGATCAACGTTCGGAAGAATTAGAGGGAAAGAGCCAAAATGGGGTCTCTAGTGGAAATCGTAGCGTACCAGGAACAGCCAGTGATTGGAGTGATCCATACGAAAAGATTGCTGTTTGTAATAATATTATCGCAAAAGGTAAAAATGTACCTGTTGAGCAAACCATAAAAGACCGTTGGTTAGCAGAAGCATTTTTCTTTCGTGCCTACCACTATTTTGACTTAGTAAAGAAATACGGTGACGTACCTCTGATTTTAAAAGCCTTCGATACAACCAGCGATCCGGATATTAAACGCGGACGTGATCCACGTGAGACCGTAATACAACAATGTTATGAAGATTTAGACTTTGCACTCCAACATTTGCCGGAAATTGATGATATTCCTGAAGGTGACTGGGGACGTGTTTCGCAATCGGCAGCATTGGGCATGATTGTGCGTATCGGATTATATGAAGGTACCCACAAAAAATATCATCAAACTCCCGGTGGAGATTATAAAGCGCATTTACAGAAAGCAATCGATGCAGCCGAAGAAATGATTTATATCAGAAAAGACCATGAACTTTATCAAAACGGATTTGAAAAATTATTTTTGCACGATGGAGAAGGCCGTCAGAATAAAGAAAACATATTTGTAAAAGTATACGGCCCATTAGGAACTATCAACCACAATAACTCCCGTGAATTGGAAAGTACGGTTTCCATGACACGCAACATGTTGGATAATTTTCTTTATACAGATGGACTTCCACGGGAAAAATCACAAGTAAGACCTCTTACCGATATTAGTATTGATGATATCTTTATTAACCGCGACCCACGTCTTGCTATGACCATCTACCATGTAAATGAGAAAGCCTATAAAGGCCCCTATAAACCCTTTGAAACAAATAGCCAGAACCATCCTTTTGGCTATGCAATCAAAAAAGGGTTCATACTTGAAGAAGACCAAAGCAATAGCGGAAGCAATGATAAAATGATTATCCGGTATGCGGAAATCCTCATCTCCTATGCAGAAGCTCTTTACGAACGAGATGGAAGCATTAGTAATCCCAAATTAGACGACACTGTAAACTTACTCAGACAACGTGTAGGGTTTAATGTAGATCTGACCAATGAGTTTGTATTAGCACATCAATTAAACATGCTAGATGAGATTCGGCGGGAAAGAATGGTAGAGTTTATCGATGAAAATTTACACTACGATGATATTATTCGTTGGAAAACAGCAGAAAAAGTGCTTCCCGTAACCATCCTAGGTCTTGTATATAAACCAGGTGAAAGTACTAAAACCGAGGCCGAAATGGTAGGGAAAATAACAGAAGCCAACGGTATGTTTAAAGGCGAAAAGGTATATGATCAAAGTAATATCTACGTTCTGGAAGAAGCTGAGTCCAGAAGTTTTGATCCCGAACGTGATTACCTGTATCCCATTCCAAGTGAAGAGATAGCCTTATCCGGAAATAATATTAAACAAAATCCCAAGTGGGGCAATGCAAAAAATGACTAACTAAAAACGTTATCAGAATTATGAAAAAGATAATAACTTTATTCGTTTATACTGTTATTTGCAGTTTATTTATAAGTTGTGACGAAGAATGGAGCAATAATAATCCGGCAATGGAACATATTTACTATTACGGTTTGGGGAATGTACAATTTCCTGGTGGAAATGAACTTCAATACAATGTAAACCAGGGAGAGACAGTAGCTATTCCGACTTATTTTTTCAGTGCCTATTCGCGTTCTTATAGCCCGGTAGTAGCTTATTATACCTCACCTATTCCACAAGACGAAGGTAATACCATTCCTCAGTTAGTATGTGGAACCGATTACCAGGTAGTAGATAAAGATGGTAATGTGTTGTCTCCGGATAATAATGGCGGATACAGCATGACTTGGCCTAATGCCATAAAAGGTAGCCAGAATGTCTATATCAAAGCTTTAAATGGAACAAAAGGGGCTATTCGCGTGCTCACTTATGATCCTAATAAAACAATTGACGCAACCGATGTTAGCTCTACGACTATTACCAAAACAAATGAATATGAAGTACGTGCATTTAGTGAAAACTACTATGTAACGGTCTATATAAAATAGTTTTGTAGGCCTTTTTTAAGATATAAAGATTGTACTTAGGGTTAGAGAGGCGGAAATTTATGATTCATCCTGATTTCCGTCTCTCTTTTTTAACCGAACAAATTAGATAACTTCTAGATGATTCTGCCCGACTGTTAGAACATACTTTTTAATGCACAAAATCATAGAAACGTACTAACTTTAAAACAAAAACAGCATGAGATTAAAAATAGAGCTATGGATAGTCGTTTTATTACTGTTGACTATCAAATTACAAGCACAATCCATTTGGAATACAGCACATCTTGAGAATGTAAAACAATCGTTACAAAATCCATTCTATGCAAGTGCTTATCAAGAATTAAAGTCTGAAGCTGATAAGTTATTGAACGTGCAACCTCTCTCCGTCATGATGAAAGAGAAAACGCCAGGAAGCGGAAACAAGCATGATTACATGAGCCAGGCACGTTATTATTGGCCCGATCCCTCTAAACCGGACGGCCTGCCATATATTAGCCGTGACGGAGTATCCAATCCCGAACTCGATAAATTGGATCGTAATCGTTTGGGAAGCACAGCCAGCCGTATCACGACCCTTTCATTGGCATGGTATTTTAGTGAAGATGAAAAATACGCGCAAAAAGCAACGGAACTGATCCGTGTATGGTTCTTCAACAAAGATACATACATGAATCCCAATTTGGAATACGCCCAAATGATACCCGGCCGTAATAACAACAAAGGACGCTGTTACGGTGTCATAGACACTTACTCTTTTGTAGAAATGCTGGATGCGGTAAAACTGCTGGAGCAATCCAAATCATTTACCTCAAAAGATGCTAAACGATTAAAAGTATGGTTTGGTAAATTGCTCCACTGGATACTAAACAGTCCGCAGGGACAAGAAGAAGCCAACCAAGCCAACAATCATAGTACAGCGCACGATGCTCAAGCTATCGCTTTCGCTCTATATTCGGGAAATATAAAAATAGCTACAGAAATTATCAATGCGATACCTGCAAGACGGATTTTTACTCAAATAGAACCAGATGGCCGGCAACCGCAAGAGTTGCGACGTACTCTTGCCTTTGGATATTCTCAATACAACCTGACACACTTAATTGATATCTTCCTCATGGCACGGAAAATCAATATTCATATTGATAACGCTACCTCGGCAGATGGTCGTAATTTTTATAAAGCCATGGACTTCCTTGTACAATATGTAGGTAAAGACGTTAAAGAATGGCCTTACCAGCAAATCAGCGAATGGGATTACAAACAGCAGGAATTCTGTAAAGACCTATATCGCTGTGCCGTTTATTTGAACCCGGAACGTCAAGATTATCTTCAGTTATATAATGCCAACCGCATCATTGATTGGAAAGATCGTTTCAACCTGCTTTACATGCAGCCTGACGAAGTGGATAATGCATATGCTTTCGCTTGTAAACAGCTCCACTTTGCTATAGAGTGCGCAAACAAAGCTAAAAAAGAGCAAGAGAATCAATGTAAAAAACGTGTAACACCACGTAGTATCAATAAAGACGGTTCGTTACGTATGATACATCCGCATGACTGGTGCTCAGGATTCTTTCCCGGCTCTTTATGGCAAATATATGCCTACACCCACGATGATTACTGGCGTCAGCAAGCCATCAGCTTCACCTGGCCTATAGAAGAATCCAAATGGCATAAGGGTACACACGATCTTGGTTTCATGATAAACAACAGCTTCGGAAAAGCTTGGGAACTGACCGGAGAACGTTCTTATAAAGACGTAGTGCTACAAAGCGCCAAAACACTAATTACACGTTATAATTCAAAGGTAAAATGTATCCGTTCTTGGGATCATAACCGTGACAAATGGCAGTATCCTGTTATTATTGATAACTTAATGAATCTTGAGATGCTTTTCCAGGCAACACAAGAAACAGGAGACTCCATTTACCATCAGATAGCAGTAAATCATGCCAATACCACTATGAAGAATCATTTCCGCCCGGACTATTCTTCCTATCATGTAGTAGATTATGATTCTAAGACAGGTGCAGTCCGCGCCCGGCAAACTGCACAAGGTTTCTCTGACGACTCTTTCTGGAGCCGCGGACAAGGCTGGGGATTATATGGATATACCATGTGTTATCGCTTTACCAAAAACTCAGATTACCTGAAACAAGCACAACATATCGCAGACTTTTTCTTCGGACTTCCTAACCTACCAGAAGACCTGATTCCATATTGGGATATGAAAACTCCTGATATACCCAACACACCAAGAGATGTATCGGCAGCAGCCATTATGGCATCCGCCTTATATGAGCTTTCCACCTACGTATCCGCAAATGACAGCCGGCGATATAAAAAGCTTGCAAACAAAATAGTAGACAGCCTCAATAAAGATTACCAAGCTCAATCAGAAACGGCCTATGGATTCCTATTACTTCATTCTACCGGACATTATCCGGGAGGAGATGAAATCGATGTACCACTCTCCTATGCTGACTACTACTATTTGGAAGCACTGGCCAGAAAAAGAATGCTTGATACAAATCATATAAATTCTGATACACTTCCAATAGTAAAAGAATAATTAATTCCATATCTTTGCAACACAAACCAAAAGAAATGCGCATCCATATAATTAACTAAATACATAAATCATGAAAAACTTATTCGACATCAAAGACAAGGTAATCGTCCTGACAGGCGGTTGCGGTATTCTGGGAAGAAACATCGCGAACTATCTGGCCGAGCAAGGAGCCAAAATCGTAGTTCTGGACCGTGTGGAAGAAGCGGGCAGGGAACTGGAAGCCGAACTTAACCAAAAGTCCGAAGCGCTGTTCCTCGTAACCGACGTACTGAACAAGGAAGTGCTGGAAGAAAACAAGAAAGCCATACTCGAACGTTTCGGCACCATCGACGTGCTGCTGAACGCCGCAGGCGGCAATATGCCGGGCGCCACCATCGCTCCGGACAAGACCGTGCTCGACCTGGATGTGGACGCATTCCGCAAAGTCGTAGACCTGAACCTCTTCGGTACGGTACTCCCCACCATGGTGTTCGTAGACGTCATGGCAAAGAACAAGAAGGGCGCCATCGTTAACTTCTGCTCCGAATCCGCTCTCCGTCCGCTGACGCGCGTGGTAGGTTACGGCTCCGCCAAGGCAGCCATCGGCAACTATACCCGCTATATGGCAACCGAGCTGGCAACCAAGTTCAGCCCTGAGCTCCGCGTGAACGCCATCGTTCCGGGATTCCTGCTTACCAACCAGAACCGTGCGCTCCTCACCAATCCCGACGGTTCGTATACAGACCGCGCAAAGACCATCATCGCGCACACACCGTGCGGACGCTTCGCGGAACCGGAAGAACTCTTCGGAACCATTCACTACCTCATCAGTGACGCTTCCAGCTTCGTGACCGGAGCGCTCTCGGTAGTGGACGGCGGTTTCGACGCCTTCTCAATCTGATAAAATCCGTCCCGCAAGACGATGCCTTTTGTCTTGCGGGATGAAATATTTCA